>JANLZY010000213.1:0-4780 GCA_031359365.1 Methylotenera sp.
GGCATAGATACGACGTATACGCTCGCTGAGTTTCTTGGGAGCGTTGGGGTTGAGGTAGCCGATTTTAATGAGGGTATCTTCCAGATGCGCATATAAACCTTCTAAAGCTTCATTCGTTGCGTATTCGGCTGGGGCGGTTTCATCCAGCTTACCTTCAAGCACAGCCATGCGCATTTCGTAACACATGACTTGCACTGCTGCGGCTAGATTAAGTGAGGAATACTCAGGATTAGCGGGAATCATGGCAAGCAGTTGGCAGCAGTCCAATTCTGCATTCGAAAGACCGCTCATCTCTGTGCCGAATACCAAAGCGATAGGCTGAGTAGCCGCTATTTTACTGGCTCGTAAGGCGGCTTCACGCACATTCACAAGTTCGTGCGAAATTTGACGTTTACGTGCACTCATGCCGATAGCTAGTACGCAACCTTGTAGCGCCTCGCTTAAGGTTTCCGTCACGATTGCATTTTCGAGCAAATCTGCCGCACCAGTTGAAAGAGCGGTTGCATGGGCGTCTGGAAACTTATCTGGTTTGACCAAATATAAATGCTTCAACCCCATGGTTTTCATAGCGCGTGCGGCGGAGCCAATATTTCCAGGATGACTGGTTTGGCATAGCACTACACGTACATTGTGTAAGGGTTCAGCTTTTGCTGAGTCTGATTTTATTGCGTCTAAATTTGCTGTCATGACATATCACCATTAAAGTGTCATTTTATCATTCTAAACTCTGCACTATATGGATTTTGTACATTTAAATCTGCTGTATGGTCATGATGACTCATTAAAACTTAAATGCAGCAAAATATTGTAAAAATTAAATTGTTTAAATGTTAAAGGTATACTGGGGCATGGTTCGTGCAAATATTTAGTCATAGGATGATGAAGAAACATATTTTTTTATTAAGCGTTGCGATGATTATGTTTTCAAGTACCTTGTTTGTTAATAAGGTACTTGCAGCAGATTCTCTGATTAGACCAATCAATGTGGCGGTAGTCGTAAATACGGCTAATGCGAATAGTCTAGCCGTCGGCCAGTATTATTTAAAAGCACGTGGCATTCCGTCGAGTAATCTTATTCGAGTCAACATCCCGGGAAATCCTAAAAAGCTCACGGTTGAGCAGTTCAATCAGCTCAAGCAATCTATTGATGAAAAACTGAAGCCGGAGATGCAAGTAATCCTGCTGGTTTGGACTGCGCCTTATGCGGTGGAGTGCAATGCGATTACGTCTGCACTGACATTAGGTTTTGATGCGCAGCAGTGCAAAAAAACTTGCGACCCCGGTAAAATGAGCTCTTATTTTGACAGTGCGACGACACAGCCTGGTGATGCGGGTTTAAGGCTATCGATGTTAATGCCAACGGAGTCGGTAGATGAGGCAAAAGCACTGATTGATCGCGGGATATTAAGCGGATTTATGATGAATGAAGCCAGCGCTTATTATTTAAATACCTCAGACAAGCTGCGCAGTTCTAGAGCTGAGTTTTTCCCAAAATCTATGCAGATTCCAGAAAGAAAGTTGCAAATACAAACTTTGCAATTAGATGCTCTTGAAAATATGAAAGACATCATGGTGTATGAAACTGGTCTTGCGCATGTGCCAAAGCTGGAGACATTGGGATTTATGCCTGGCGCGCTTGCGGACCATTTGACTTCATTTGGTGGAGACCTGCTCGGAGGCGGTCAAATGAGTAGCTTGAAATGGCTGGAAGCTGGCGCTACAGCTAGCTATGGCACGGTGTCAGAGCCTTGTAATTATTGGCAAAAATTCCCTAACCCTACCGTGCTGCTTGCGCATTATCTTTCAGGCGAAAGTGCGGTGGAAGCTTACTGGAAAAGTGTTGCATGGCCGGCACAGGGTTTGTTTATAGGTGAACCTTTAGCGAGTCCATACTGTACCTCTTGCAGAATGCTGCAAAATGTTCAGTGAGGTTTGAATTGATATTAGTGCTACTAGCATTAGACACATAGGATTCCATTTGCAGCCATTACACTTAACGCTGAAATCACGCGTGCCACAAGTCACAATTACCAAACTGATTATTGCGGCAAATGTTTTAATTTTTGTGGCGATGCTGGCAAAAGGTGCAGGCTTTTGGCATTCGCCTAATGCTATTCAACTTGCTTGGGGGGCTAATTTCGGCCCAGCAACGCAAGATGGCGAATGGTGGCGCTTAGGTACTGCGATGTTTCTGCACTTTGGCATCATTCACCTGCTGGTAAATGTATGGTCGCTGTGGGATGCGGGGCAGCTGGTTGAGCGCATGTATGGGCATCTTCGGTTTGCTGGCATTTACGTGTTGAGTGGGTTAACTGGTAACTTGGTGTCACTGGTTATTCAAGGGAATGCTGCAGTCTCTGGCGGTGCATCAGGCGCTATTTTTGGCGTTTATGGCGCGCTACTAACTTTTCTTTGGCGTGAACGACAATCGATTGCACGTCATGAGTTTCGCTGGTTGTTCTGGGGCGCGTCGGTGTTCTCTGTGGCGACTATTGTATTTGGTTTTGTTGTGCCTGGTATTGATAACTCCGCCCACATAGGTGGTTTTTTGACGGGTATTTTCAGTAGTATTTTACTTTCGCAATCCATTGAGGTTAAGCCTGTATCGCGCAATGCAAAGTTGTTAGCTGGTGGTGTTATTGTGCTTGCCTGCGTAGTTTTAGTGCTGAATATTCCAGCACCAAAATACCGCTGGAGTGATGAGTTGCTGTTGCGCAAGAAGGTAGATGAGTTTTTATTGAAAGATCAAGCCATCAATCGCTCTTGGCTACAAATTATGCATGAAGGTAATAAAGGCGAAGCTACTTTTGATTCCTTGGCGAATCATATAGATGAGGCGATTAGCGAGCCTTATGAACAAAGTTTTGAGCAATTATCACAATTACCGAGTGACCCGGCATTGCCTTCAGCCGCTAAACTTAAAAACATATTGCAGTATCTTGAAAAAAGAAAGACTGAGTCGCAAGTGCTGGCGGATAAGATGCGAAGTAAACCGATTATGCAACTGCCGCAACCTTAAGATATCTGTTTGTGCCAAAACTTTAAGTTGCTTAGGTTAATATTGTTCACAGCAATTGATGAACATGGCAATTGGTGAATACGTGAAATAGTATTAAAATGCTGACTTATCAGTTCTTTAACATGAATTTAAAGCTTGAGTCATTACTTAAGTCATTGAAGGTTAAGTAGTGGCCAAGCCATGTTTTGCCTAAATTTTATTCAACACAGGTTAAAGCAACAGACTACCAACAAAGATTCGAGAAAATATGCATCCTATGTTATCCAATGCAGTGAAAGCTGCACGCCGCGCTGGCAATATTATTACACGTGCCTCTGAAGACGTAGGCTCACTTAAAATTCAAACCAAAACTTACAATGATTTTGTGACTGAAGTAGATAAAGCTGCAGAGAATGCCATTATCGACATGCTGAAAGATTTGTATCCAACGCACGGATTTTTGGGTGAAGAAAGCGGCGAATCGAATTCTGAAGCTGATTTCATTTGGATTATTGATCCGTTAGACGGCACTACCAACTTTTTACATGGCATGCCGCAATATTGCATCTCAATCGCCTTGCAAGAACGCGGCGTATTGACGCACGCGGTAGTGTATGACCCAAATCGCAATGACTTGTTTACCGCAACCAAAGGTCGCGGTGCATTCTTAAATGACAAACGTATTCGTGTATCGCAACGTACAAAGCTGCAAGATACTATTATCGGTACAGGCTTCCCATTCCGTGATTTCACGCATCTAGATACCTACTTAGATATGCTGAAAGACATGATTAAAAAGACCACTGGGATTCGTCGCCCAGGTTCAGCCGCATTAGATTTGGCTTACGTGGCTGCAGGTTGGTACGATGGTTTTTGGGAAATTGACCTGTCAACTTGGGACGTCGCCGCAGGCGGTTTAATCGTGCAAGAAGCGGGCGGTATTGTGGGCGACTTTGAAGGTAATGAGTCATGGCTAAAAACAGGTAATATCGTTGCTGCCAACCCAAAAATATTCTCTCAAATGCTGCAAACCTTAAGCCCGCATTTAACTGACGATTTAAAAACACCTAAATAGCGATGATAGAACACGTGTTCGAGCGACATATGAATGAATCTGTTCATTCGCCGCAGTCAACCGCTAAGTTTATTGCAAGCTTAATTGCAGAAATTAGGCCGTCAAAGCCAAATCAGGTGGAAGCGGCTATCAAAGCGATCCAAGCGCTATGTTATTTGCTCAATAGTCACCCTGAAAAAGCGCGCCAGTTGCGTGAGGCGATATTAAGACTATTAAGCGAACATAAACCTATTTCACTCTTCTTAGTAACCCGTCATTCCGCCTTTTCGGGGTTCTTTACAGAAATGCGGAGGCGCATAGGGCATAAGCTCTTACCTGAAGCGGTTGATGAATCTTATCTCATTGATTTATTCGCCTGTTTTTTCACTAAAACCAGCGATGAGTTATGGGTGCAGGTTGTCCCTGATGAGGTTTGGGAGCAGCTTATCGTTGCAATAGGTTTTCATGAAGCCTCTACTGATATTGCTGGCCCAATTATTGAGTCTTGCCGGCAGAATTTTTTGGCGGCGACTCAGGTACTTTCATACCGAATAGCGGCTTTAGGCTTAGAGCCTGAGCTGTTACGCAATCACCCTGAACTTGAGCAACATACTTCACCATTTATAGCGCAGCAAATAGAGTTAGCTGAATTTCTGGCATCGCCAGATGCAGATACTCATGAGTTAAATTCAAAAAGTAACGAGACTGATATCAAGCATATTTTAGTG
>JANLZY010000218.1:0-2275 GCA_031359365.1 Methylotenera sp.
GCTGCATTGTATGGGTCAAACGTACTTGGTACATCAAAGCCACCATATTTTGCGGCTAAATAAAATTGATTAAAACGATTACTACCATCATCTCTAAATCCACTTTCCAGAACATCCAACCAGTACGTAGAAACCGATTGGATTTTACCGCTAATGTTTGGTAAATCTGGTCGCATATCTCTAGTATGCAAATCATAGGCTAAACCAGCCATGTAATAGCGCGCTTCGCCAGCACCAGTATTAAAATTACTTAAAGGTGAAGGAGTACCCTGCAAATCACCCACTTTATTAGTAGCTGTAGCAGCATTAAGATTATTAACTATAGCTGTGGCGGCGGGCGACATATCACCATTACCAAGATCTGCTATTACCTCAGGTGGAATCGCAGGTTCGCTACCACCGCGCGAGGTACTTCCTGGCAAGTTAGCATCACTCCAAGTATTGGTGTCGCCAATACCAATAATAAAGTTAGATTGACACGAGTACTTAATAGGGTCTTCCCAATTAGTAATAACTGGGAATCCATCAACCATTGCTGGCGTTAAATTATTTGTGTAGCTGGCGACATTACCTTTATTGCGATAATAGCGACTAACCGCATAAAAAAGTTCACTGACAGGGTCATAAGTTTTATAGCCTGGCGTATTTAAGCCGAACTTATTCAAATAATTAATTACACCACTATTCACAACACCACTTGCCTGTGCATCTAATGGCCTGGGGTTTGGATTGAAAATACCAGTATTAGCATCCCACTCAGGGTTGGAGTTTATAGTATCAATAGCACCAGGGTTAGCCACTAACGGCCCTAATGGTGCCATTTTCGCTCTCAACACACCGCCATCACGCAATCGATTTCCATCATTCAAATAACCAAATGCTGCAAAATTTAACTTTTTAGAGTTTTTTTGTATGAGTCCTGTTGGTTTGTATATAGCGCCATATTGCGTGCAATTGTCTTCCAATAATCCCGCCACACACACATTAGCTCTTGCATAAAACTCATAAACATTAGCTGTAGGTGGATTAGCTGGAATTACCGCAGGAGAGGCCGTTCCTATCTCCACCCCTGCATTTGTAAGCGTGCCTGTACTAGTGATACGGAACTTTTTACCTAGGCTATTGATATTAACTTTTACTGATGCCCATGAGAATGGTGTGTATAGATTTGCATTAGCAGTAATTGCAATGCTGCCGTTTATACCACTTCCAGACTGAGAGCCGTAAGCTTTTTCGAGTATAGTTAAAGCTGTTGTATCTACACTTCTATAGCCTCCCGTTAAGGTTTTTCTTAAAGGGTCAATCGTTTGGGTCAGTGCATAATTTAAGAAGTTACCACTCCATTTAGCTGCACATTGATGGTTGACCGCTGCAATTACAGGTTTAAAATAACGTTGCTCTGAGTTGGCATCACCGTTGTAGTCATAGCATTTTTTGTTGTCAAAATATCCAATATAATCAGCAGCATTATTATATGAGCCTTGGTAAGAAGAGCCCACTGCTGTTGGGAATTCTGCAGAAATAGTAATCGCCACATTACCTGATACCGAGTTACCTGTTAATATCGGTTTGTCTGCTAAGTCTGTGGCCGCCATAGAGAGCAATGGTAGTGTTAGACTAGATAATACAAATAATTTTTTAATGTTTTTAATCATAATGTTCTCGATTCAAACTCAACTAAATAGTAAAAGTTGACTGCATAAATGCTTCTGTGTTTTTAGGCCCTGTTGCACGTAAACTAATTCGATAGACCACGCCATCTTCGCCAGAAAGCTTGCCCAAAATTTGCTTTTTACCCCCACCCAAGTCAGTTCCTGCCTTACTGATTGTGCAGTTATTGGGTGAAATTTCACCAGTCGCTAAGCACATACGGTCTATCACATAGCGAATCGTTATACCGCCAGCAGTATACGTAATATTGTTATTAGGCATTGTCGAGTCAAAATTAGTTGTATTTAACAAAATATTGGGAATACCTAACGCATTACTAGCCTGAATTGTGGAGTAATAATTATCATTGAGGACGCTATTCAATTGCTTTGCTGCGCTGAGGGACAGGTTACCAGTTGTAAACTTAGCTTTAATGCTTGGCATGCTTCTTTCAGCCTGATTCACTACATCTCTTTTAAACGCCAAATTTCCCGATATTAGTAGATTAGTATCAGTAGATCGAATTAATGCCACACTAGCAATTAGCATAATCACTAATGCAACTAATGTTATAAAAAGTACTACACCTGACTGCCTAGTAGCCTTAGATAAATTAATTTTTTGT
>JANLZY010000139.1:0-4849 GCA_031359365.1 Methylotenera sp.
GTACCAGTTGTGACTCCTAAGCCAGCAGCCCCAATTGTTGTTGCCGCAGTGCCTGATGATGGCTTAACTCGTTTCAATATCGTATTGCCTGAAGTCTCAGAAAAGGACATGACTAACCTAAAAGACGAATTAGGTTTATTAGGCGATGTGGAATCTAGTCAAAATGAAAATAATCGTTATGTATTTAAGTTGACTACCGACTCAACGCAGGCAGACATTATTTCAATCTGCTCATTTGTATTAGACCCTGATGATTTAGTGATTACATTGAGTACCGCAGTGAGTGCACCTGCTGCACAAGTAGAAGCTAAACCAGTTGTGGTTGAAGATCTAGGTTTTGGTCTGTTTGAAGATGAAGTAGTGACCAAAGCTGTTGCAACTAGCACATCAGCCGAAAACGTAAAAGGCAATGCTTCTGGTGTGAAAATACATGAAGAGGTTGGCTATGGTTTATTTTCTACAGATGGTAATGAGAGTGTGGAAGAGGGTTACGGTTTTTTTGCACCATTCAGGCCGCACAAAGATGCTGAAGTTGCCGAGCTCATTGGTGATGATACGGTAGCGACCGAAGCTAACTCTGGAGCAGTTGCTGTTGCTAAAGTAGAAGTTGCCAGCCAGGCAGAAGCTTCTGCTGGTGCACCAGGTGGCGTTGAAAGAAGAAGTCCCGGCCGCCGTGAAACTGATAAAACCGCAGCTACAACAGAAACCACTTCGATTCGTGTAGGTATTGAGAAAGTAGACCAACTGATTAATTTAGTGGGTGAGTTAGTGATTACGCAGGCGATGATAGAACAGCGCATTAGTAATTTAGATCCAGTTCTTCATGAACCGCTCATCAATAGTGTAGGGCAGCTCACACGTAATACACGTGACTTACAAGAATCTGTGATGTCAATTCGTATGATGCCAATGGATTTCGTGTTTTCACGCTTTCCACGGATGGTGCGAGACTTAGCCGCTAAGTTAGGTAAAAAATTAGACTTTGTCACCGTGGGTGCAACAACTGAGTTAGATAAAGGCTTAATTGAACGTATTGTTGACCCACTTACGCATTTAGTGCGTAACAGCGTTGACCACGGTATTGAGTCTCCAGCAGGTCGTAAGGCTGCTGGCAAGTCTGAAACTGGAACGTTAACATTATCCGCTGCACACAAAGGCGGCAGCATTGTCATTGAAGTGACCGATGATGGCGCAGGTTTAGACCGTAATAAGCTATTAGCAAAAGCCGCCAAAAATGGCTTGCCTGTTAGCGAAAGTATGAGCGATACCGATGTGTTTAATCTGATATTTGCACCAGGCTTCTCAACGGCAGAAGTTGTGACCGATGTTTCAGGCCGCGGTGTAGGCATGGACGTAGTGAAACGTAACATTACCGCCATGAACGGCGTGGTGGAAATCCGTTCTGCGCTAGGTTATGGCACTACTATTTCAATTGCATTACCACTCACACTGGCTATTTTAGATGGTATGTCTGTGTCACTAGGCAACAGTATTTATGTTATTCCACTCAACCTTATTGTAGAAACACTACAGCCACGCGCTGAAGATATTAAAACAGTGACTGGCGAAGGTCGTATGGTGCATGTGCGAGGTGAATACTTGCCGATTATCGCGCTACACAGCTTATTTAATCACCACACTGACATTACTGACCCAACGCAAGGCGTACTGGTGTTGCTTGAGTCTGACGGTAAAAAATCAGCCTTGTTTGTGGATCGATTAGTCGGTCAGCAACAAGTGGTGATTAAAAGCTTGGAAACTAATTACAGAAAAGTGCCGGGCGTATCTGGTGCCACGATTATGGGTGATGGCGGCGTTGCATTGATTCTAGATGTCTCTGCCATTATTCAAATGGGTCAAACCAGTAATTACCTTACTGGCGCACCTCCATTCGCACATTATCAAAATGCCCAATTAATTGAGAAAAATAGCAATCCATAAGGAGCTTACAAAATGAGTACAGAAAACGCTAGTAGTGCAACAAATTCAACAGCCTCCTCAAGCAAATTAAAAAATGCTGCAGGTGAATACCTGACTTTTGTTTTAGGTGAAGAGCAATACGGCTTAGAGATTTTAAAAGTACAAGAGATTCGTGGCTACGACTCCGTGACACAAATTGCCAACACGCCAGAGTTTATTAAAGGCGTGGTAAACCTACGTGGAAAAATCGTCCCTATTGTCGATTTACGCATCAAGTTTCAATTAGGTAAAGTGGAGTACGACGAATTTACCGTAGTGATTATTCTTAATCTAAACGGTCGCGTAGTTGGCATTGTTGTTGATGGTGTTTCAGATGTGATGGCGCTTAAAGAGGATCAAATTCGTGACGTGCCATCATTAGTCTCAAATATCGATACTAAATACATTGTAGGTCTGGCTTCAGTAGAAGAGCAAATGTTTATTCTGGTAGATATTGAACAATTGATGAGCAGCCAAGAAATGGCGCTTATGGATGCCGTTGCAGTGCATTGATTATATTTAAAACTAATAATAAATCATCTGAATAAAGGGCGGCAAAATGAATTTTTCTATCCAATCACTAAAAGTCGGCAAACGTTTAATGGTCGTCATCGCAGTAGCTTCTGCTGTGGTGTTAATCGAGGCGGTAGTTAGCCTGTACCAGTTAAATACACAAAACAACACGCTAAATGAGGTGTATCAAAAACGTATGAAGCCTGTTGAAGATTTGGGAAGAATATCAAATCTAATGCTAGAGAACCGTACCTATTTGAGGACTGCTTTGAGTGAAGTCAGCATCAACACTACTGGTAAAAAAGCCTCATTAGAGATGAATCATAATGAAGCCATAAAGTCAGCCGATGCGATTGAGCACAATATTGAAACGATTAGCGGTATTTGGAAAGACTACATGGCGACGACATTGAAGCCAGAAGAAAAGAGTCTGGCAGATAGCTTTGCCGAAAATCGCATTAAGTTTGTTAAAGAAGCTTTAAAGCCTGCTATCACGTCATTGCGTGCTGGTGATTATGAAACAACAAAAGTACATTCAGAAAAAGCCAACGACCTGTACGCCTCAGCAAAGCCTAGTCTTGAAGCCTTAGCTAGTTACCAATCTAATGAAGCAGCAAAGTCTTACGATGATGCTGTGAATCACTTCAATGGCTTGCGCATCATGACCTTGCTTGGTTTGCTAAGTGCTACGGCGTTGCTCATCTGGTTAGGTTTGCTGATTACTCGTTCGATTACCAGGCCATTGCAAAAATCCATAGACGTATTTGAGAAAATTGCCGAAGGTAACTTTGCAACGTCGATTGATGCACAGGGCGATGATGAACTCAGCACCGTATTACAGTCATTAAAAGACATGCAAACCAAGCTCAGGAAAGACATTTGTGCCCAGCATGCTTTAGCCGCACAAGTAGCAGATCAGTCAGCGTTGTATGAAAGCCAATTAGGCGCTATTAGCAAATCAATGGGCGTGATTGAATTTAGCATGGATGGCAAGGTGACTGGGGCTAATGATATTTTCTTGAAAATATTTGGTTACAACACCAGCGAGGCAGTTGGTCAGCACCACAGTAATTTTGTGGAAAGCGCATATAAAAACAGTGCAAAGTACCGCGAGTTTTGGGAAACACTTAACCGAGGTGAAGCTGTTTCAGGTCAATTCTTACGCATAGGTAAAAACGGCAAAGAAATTTGGCTGGAAGCCACTTACAACCCAATTTTATGTGCTGCTGGTAAACCATTTAAAGTAGTGAAGTATGCACATGATATTACTGAACAAAAACTAAAAAATGCTGACTTTGAAGGGCAAATTGACGCTATCAGTAAATCACAGGGTCTAATAGAAGTATGCTTAGATGGCATTGTGATTAAAGTTAACCAAGTATATTTAGACATGCTAGGTTACACAGAAGCTGAACTGTTAGGCAAACATATTAGTTTGGTACTAGATCAAAGCTTTGTTAAGAGCGATGCCTATAAAGTATTGTGGGACAAATTGAAAAATGGTGGCTCGGATACTGGCCAATACAAGCGTATTGCTAAAGACGGCAGAGAGATATGGATTCAAGCCTCTTACAATCCGATTTACGATTTAAAAGGCAAGCCATATAAAATCGTCAATTACACCATGGACATTACCGCGCAAAAATTGCAAGCAGCTGATCATGCAGGGCAGCTGTCAGGTATACACAAAACACAAGGTGTGATTGAGTTTGATTTAACAGGAAAGATTCTCTCGGTAAATGACAACTTTGCTAAAGTGACTGGGTATGCTGAAAAAGAAATCGTAGGAAATCACCACAGCATGTTTATTGAAACTACTTACCGCAGTAGCCCCGAGTATAAAGCGTTTTGGGAGTCCTTAGGTCGTGGCGAAGCGCAAGTGGGGCAATTCAACCGTATTGGCAAAGGCGGCAAGCATGTTTGGTTGCAAGCTATCTATAATCCCATCTTAGACATGAATGCTAAGCCATTCAAAGTAGTGAAATACGCCGTAGATATTACCGATCAACGTAAAGATGCCGCAGCGTTAGAAGAGGCTGTTGAAGAAACTCAAGGCGTTATTGAAAATGCAAAATCTGGTGATTTAAGCGGACGTGTATCGTTAGAAGGCAAAACTGGCGCTATTGCTAGCCTTTGTGACGGTGTAAACGCGTTGATGGACAAAATGACTGAAGTGATTGTGCAGGTGAGAGAGGCGGGGGATACCATTAATACTGCCGCAGGTGAAATTTCATCTGGTAATAACGACCTCTCACAACGCACCGAACAACAAGCTTCCAGCCTAGAAGAAACGGCATCAAGCATGGAACAGCTTGCGTCTACAGTTAAACAAAATGCTGAGAACGCCAAACAAGCCAACCAGCTAGCCGCAGCCGCC
>JANLZY010000244.1:0-8102 GCA_031359365.1 Methylotenera sp.
TGATTGGCCTTAACTTCCCCTGTCAGATTGTTAAAACCAGGGATTTTTTCATAAGCAAGTATGCCTAGACTATTAAACTTGGCATTGAATTGATACTTTTTTGTAAGGGATTGTTTGCCTTCCCAACTGAGCAGCAAATTATCCAGTTTGCCAGTGGGCGATAAACTATTAATTTTTTGTGATAGTTCTGCAGGCAAAGGTAGTTGCACTAAGTATGCTTTGATAAATGCCAAGTCTATATGTGCAAGTTTAAGGTTAAACTTTTCATGACCTTGCTGCGTTTTAGCATAACCCCCGGCAGCATCATTTAAGGCCAAACCATTGCTAGTATTGAGTGTTAAGTGGTTGACGTTAAATGATTGCTCTGCCGCTGAATTTTTCCAGTCCAGTTCACCCACTAACTTGTTTAATATCAATGGCTCGGTATTGGCCTTGAGTAGTAACTGAACATTGTCTAAAGCGACATTGCTAGTCACAGATTGCACCTGATTTTTAGCAAACTCAATGGTAGTGTCTGCGCTACCAACGCCAGATTGCAAATTAATAGGATGCGTTATTGTTAAATAATCAAACCATGGTTTAAAGGCAACTACGTTCGCATTTTTCAATTTTGTTTCTAAGCTGCCGTGCCACTCAGATATGCGGCTAATGTCGTTACCGTAAACATTCGCGTTAATCATAATAGGCTCAATAGTGCCTGCAGAAACGAGGGTACTTAGCGTAACGCGATGGTTTTTGATAAAACTTTTCCATGGCGGGCTCACCACTTGCAGATTAAGTTTTTCTAAAATCAATGCGGGCGCGTTTCGCATTTCATCTAGCCAAATGACTTTGGCATTTAGCACATCAAATTGAGATTGCCTTAATAGCCAATTTGGCAAGTCGGGTTTTGATTGCCCTTGCATGCTGATGCCGGCAACAAAAATGTCACCATTTAAGTTGCGGCGTATAGTTAACTCAGGTGAGCGAATCGTGAAATTGGCTAAATGTGGCTCTAGCAATGGAATACTTAACCAAGAGAACGATATTTCCGTATCTTTAAGTGCTAAGGCGGGACGATTCTCGGCATCGTAAAGGTCAATGTTAGATAATGACAAATGCGGATTAATGCCTTTCCAGCCCGCTTCAATATTGCCGATCACGACTTTCTGATGCGCTGCCTGCGTTGCATAATTGGCGATCTTGTCTTTGTATTGATTAATGCTTGGAAATACGTAGAACTGGATGATGAGCGCTGCAATCAAAAAAATGACAATGATGGTGGTTGCAAGCAAAAGCGCAATGCGATAGAGCCTGAGTAGAGATTTTTTGACCATATTTTAGTGGGTTTACTTTATCTTTTTATTATTTTTAGAAGGGGTGGTAACTCATTTAAATCGTGTAAATTTGAAACCGTTTCAATTGACATCATTTTACTTCAATATCGACATCCACAGATGATTAGATACCAACTCATATAGGCAAATATAAGTAAAATAGCGTAAAGCTTTAAGATATTTTCCTAAAGAATTCTTAAGACTCTCGTAGTAATAATTTAGAATAGCGTTTTTGGTCAAATCTAGTTGACCAATACTTTACTTAACATCGAATTAATATTGGTCCTCACTTGATTCAATTTAAACAACTTACGCTAGTTCGCGGCTTAAAAATCCTCATTCAGGCCGCCTCTTTGCAGCTTCACCCGGGTCATAAAGTTGGCTTAACAGGTGCAAACGGCGCTGGAAAGTCGTCACTTTTTGCTTTGTTGCGCGGTGAAATGCAACTCGAATCTGGTGATTTAGAAATGCCAGCAAGCTGGGTGGTTGCGCATGTGGCACAAGAAACACCAGCTTTAGCGATACCAGCCATTGAGTTTGTATTGGATGGCGATGCTGAATTACGCAATATTGAAGCAGCATTAGCGGATGCAGAAGCCAATCATAAAGGTGAATTGATTGCCGAGCTGCATCATCGCTTGATGGATATTGATGGTTACAGCGCAAAGGCGCGCGCGGCAGAGTTATTGAGCGGCTTAGGTTTTAGCCAAGCAAATTTACAGCAGGCAGTTTCAACTTTTTCTGGCGGCTGGCGTGTGCGTTTAAACTTGGCGCGGGCGCTTATGTGTCGTTCCGACTTGCTGTTGTTAGATGAGCCGACTAACCACTTAGACTTAGATGCGGTGATTTGGCTAGAAGGCTGGCTGCAAAGCTATCGCGGCACGCTGTTGTTGATTTCGCACGATAGGGATTTTTTGGATGCGATTGTGAATCACATTGCGCACATTGAGCAGCAAGCGCTGACTTTGTATCGCGGTGGTTACTCTGACTTTGAACGTCAACGTGCCGAAAAGCTGGCGTTGCAACAAGCCATGTTTGAAAAGCAGCAACGTAAAGTCTCTCATTTACACAGTTATATTGACCGCTTTCGTGCGCAAGCCACTAAAGCTCGTCAGGCGCAAAGCCGCATTAAAGCGCTAGAGCGCATGGAAATGATTTCTGCTGCGCATGTAGACTCACAATTTAACTTTGAGTTTCGAGCGCCAGTTGCCGCACCTGATCCATTGTTGGTACTGGATGAAATGTCTGTCGGCTATAACAATGTTGCTCTAATTAAGAATATTGTTTTAGCGATTAGGCCAGGTGAACGTTTGGGTTTATTAGGACGCAATGGTGCAGGTAAAACCACGCTTATTAAATTACTCGCCAATGAATTACAGCCTTTAAGCGGCAAGCGCGTTGAGGGCAAAGATTTGAATATTGGATACTTTGCGCAACATCAGCTAGAACAATTGCGCCCAGATGAGTCGCCACTGCAACATATGATGAAGCTAGACCCGCTCACACGCGAACAAGAGCATATGAATTATCTTGGCGGCTTTGATTTTAAAGGTGATATGGCGCGATCGCCATGTGCAAATTTTTCAGGTGGGGAGAAATCACGTTTGGCGCTGGCTTTGCTGATTTGGACACGGCCCAATTTGCTATTACTGGATGAGCCAACCAACCATTTAGACCTTGAAATGCGTCATGCTTTAACACTGGCATTGCAAGATTATCAAGGTGGCGTGATATTGGTTTCGCATGATAGAGCCTTACTGCGCGCTACTTGCGATGAATTTATTTTAGTGGCTGATGGCAAAGCCGAGCCGTTCGATAGTGACTTAGAAGGTTATAGCCAATGGCTCAATGAGCAGCGTTTAAAAGAAAAACAAGCAACGCAAGCAGACACGGAAAGTCAAACTTCGACAGAAAAATCTAATAAAAATGACCGCGCTGCTAATAAAGCCGAGCGTCAAGCGAGAATCGCTGAACGCAGACCGTTAGTGAAAGAGGTTGAACAACTAGAGCTGAATATTGCCAAATGGCAAACTGAGAAAAAAACATGCGATGACCGCTTGAATGACAGCGAACTTTACAGCGCGACGGATAAAACCGAATTACAGCAATTGTTAAAGAAACAAGCGGAGCTAGCTAACCAAATCGAAGTAGCTGAAGAGCGTTGGTTGGAGTTGCATGAGTTGTTAGAAGCAATACCTGCATTAGATTAATTACAATTAAAACGAATAAGGTTCAATATGGAAATGCAATACTCAAAACGCATCAAACTCATGCACGCTTTATGCCTGACTGAAACATTACGTGACGACGAAGCCAAGCCAAATATAGATTTGAACGACTATGATGCGCTTGCTTCTGCTGATTACTTAAGCTGTTACGTGACCTTTAAGGCGATTCAAGCGGCGGAGCGTTCTCCGCTGGCAGAGCGCACTGATAGCTTTGATATGTTGAGCGTATATCAAGCTTATGCGTTGTTGGTTTATGCATTTTTTACCACACCATTAGCGCGAGAAGACATTTCGCCAAACTTTCAAACTGCGCAAATCACTATCGCAAAAACATTGTTCGCTGGCTTGCCAGACGCAGAGCTGATTGAAATTATAGAGTCAGGTTTGCAAAAGTTTAAATTGATTGGTGATGCTGAGGTTGACCATTGGTTTGAGTTTAGAGAGAACTTAGATAAATTAACCGTAGCCTTTGTTATTGCGGGCACCGATGATGAAAGTCCGCATGATAAAGAAGACGTGATTCCATTATTCGGTCAGCTATTAAGCCAATTGTGTGAGGCTTTTGAGAACGTTTAATGCTATTAAGTTGGTAAAATAAAAAACCGCCTATTGAGAATCTCAGTAGGCGGTTTTTTATGAGCAAACACTCAATATTGCAATTACATACTACGATTTTCTAACTGACGGCTTTGTTGTTTAAAGCGAGTAGGGCGTTTGTCGTCATTATCTCTACGCTCATCACCGTGGCCAAAACCATGCTCTTCCATTTTAAATTCACGTGCTTTTTTACGTTGATCAGGCGTTAATAGCGCAAATACTTGTGCGTCATGGCGCGCCCATGCAAGCACTTTTTCTTTCTCTAATTTAGCGGCTTTGTCTGAAAGTTGCTGCACTTTTGCATCGTTGAATTTTTCAGCTTGTGCTGTTGCGTGCAACTCCTCCATCAATTGTTGATGTTGTTTATGCTGATCACGTATCACTGGAATCTGTGCATAGTTTAAATTAAATAACTGGTCTTCTTGTGCACTAGTTAAATCCAAGCCGCGTAAATAGGGCGGTTTTCCTTCATGCATGTCATGATGTGACTTGTCTCCACGCTCACAACGCGAGCCTTTATCACCATCATATTCTGCGTGAGCAAGACTTGCAGCAGGTAATGACACTGCTAAAAATGACGCAAGTAACATTTGTTTAAATCTGAATGGGGCGTTCATGATCAATCCTTTGTATGATTAACTTTAATTAAAAGCTGCTTAAGTTGTATAAGCCGTGATGGCCACTTTTCATACTTGTTTAAGACGATGCCATTCTGCATTCAGGCAATGTTAAAGGGCGTTAAGTGCATGTAAATCTGAGTAAAGTCTACAATCTAGGATTGTGGCGAGCGCAATGGCTGGTTATGATGACTATCAATAATGGTTAAGATTAGATTGATTTTAAGATTGATTTTAAATAAATAAAACTGAACAGATTAGGTAGAAGCAACACATGCAAACAGTATTGCTAATAGATGACGATGTTGAACTGGTTGAAATGCTCAAAGAGTACATTGAGCAAGAGAACTTTAACGTGCAAGTCGCACATGATGGGTTGGCAGGTGCACAAATGCTGTTAGAGCAGTCATTCGATATTGTGGTGCTAGATGTGATGATGCCAAGGCTAAATGGCATAGAAACGCTAAAAGCCATCCGCCAGCATAGCAATGTGCCTGTGATTATGCTCACAGCTAAAGGCGATAACACAGATCGCATCGTAGGTTTAGAGCTCGGTGCGGATGATTATGTGCCGAAACCAAGCAGCCCACGTGAGTTGGTAGCACGTATTCGGGCTATTTTAAGACGAGTACAACCGTTAGAAGCTATTAATGTGAGTACTAAAATCACAGTCGGTGCGCTCTGCATCTGGCCTGCACAGCGTCTTGTAGAGTGGGATAGTCAGCCGGTGATACTCACTAGTACCGAATACAGCTTATTGGAAATATTAGCTAAAAATGCAGGGCAAATCGTTTCTAAGCAAGATTTGTCGCAGCAAGCGCTAGGACGCCCGCTAGCTAGATTCGACCGCAGTATAGATGTGCATTTAAGTAGCATACGTCACAAGCTAGGGCTATTGTCTGATGGGCGACATTGCATACAAACGGTGTTTCGCTCTGGTTATCAATTGCTTAAAAGCTAACGCTGCAATCGCAGGCAAGTCAAGGACATTAAATGGGTCGTTTGTATTGGAAGTTTTTTATTTTCTTCTTTTTAGCGCAGTTAACTTCAGTCATTGGCGTTGGTATCGCCGTCTCTGTTGTGCATGAGCGAGAAGAAATGCAGCGTGAGCATGAAGTGCAAATGCAAGCGCAGAATAAATCTTTGGCGCCGCTGGTGCTTTATAAACCATTTAAACCAAAACACAAACGTTGGTTTCCACTGATGCCCATATTGGTTGGTGCAATTGCCAGCTTTATTTTTGCGGCAATTTTGGCTTGGTATTTTTCAAAACCTATTAAGCAATTACGGCAAGCCTTTGCCAGCGCCGCTAATGGCAATCTTGATGTGAGAATTGGTGAGTCTATGGGTAAGCGCCGAGATGAACTGATTGACTTGGGTAATGCCTTCGATGTGATGGCAGTTCGACTCGGCGCGTTGCTGCAAAGCCAAACGCGTTTGCTGCACCAAGTGTCGCATGAGTTACGCTCACCTTTGGCGCGTTTGCAAATAGCCGTAGGTTTAGCGCGCCAACAACCAGATAAACTGGAATCCTCACTCATGCGTATAGAGCGTGAATCTGTAAGAATGGATGATTTAGTCGGCGAGTTACTAGCGCTTTCTCGCTTAGAATCAGGCGTGATTAAGCTAGATAAAGAACGCGTCAATTTAAAGGAGTTATTGACTACAGTTTTAGAGGATGCGAGTTTTGAAGGTGAAGCAAGAAAAATTACCATTGACTATGTACCGCAAGCTGAAACATCTGATCAGTCACTCAGCTTACTCGGTCAGCAAGATCTGCTGCACCGTGCCATTGATAATGTAGTGCGCAACGCGCTTAAATACAGCCCCAGTCAATCACATGTTTCAATTAAAACCAGTGTTGAAAATGCGTTTATCAAAATTGAAGTGAACGACCAAGGCGCGGGCGTGGCAGAAGACGAGCTAGACATCATATTTCAAGCATTCTTCAGAGGTAGTAACACTAATCAAACTGACGGTCACGGCGTAGGGTTAGCCATTGCCAAACAGATTATAGAAGCGCATGGCGGCACAATTACCGCAAGCAATATCAATACTGGTGGGCTAAGTGTAGCAATCAAGCTGCCTATTACTTAGCTTAAATGGGGGTAGGCTGATAATAGCCCCGCCACCATATAGCATGGCTTTGATAGTAATTAGGGTTGTGCTCTAGTTGAGGGTGGGTAACCAGTGACCCACCCGACTGACTAATTGCCCAACTTGCGTACTAGCTCCCTAGTTTCCAATAACAATTTGGCATCCTCTTCCTTGATGACAGCGACGAAGTTGAACTCCATATCCTTCTCCTCAGCTAGGTGCGGTTCGGCTGTTTTAGCTGTGACATCGCTGAGCGCCTCGGAGGACATTAGTTTTTCATGCAAGGCGATCAAGTTGTCGGTTCCGCCGTGAAAGCGCGCAATCCAGCGCTCGCTATCAGCATGTAAGCTAACAATGCGAACACCATCAGGTGTCATTGCTCGCAGGATACGCATGACACGATTAGTGGGCGATTCGCCTGCGGCAACATCGGCATCTGGATTTTTTGCGACTGGCAGCGGAGAGACAGGCTCTAATATAGGGATTTGCGCGGAGTCCAAGCGCGACCATGCATAGCTGGTTTCGCTCGTGAAGGGAATTCGCACATACTTACAGCCATCACCACACCACACCGAGAACTCGTACCAACGTTGTATGTCGGTGCGGACTACCAATTCGCCAGCATGATTTTTAGCAAAGTTTAGTGTTTTGTTAAGTCCTCGCCAATCGGTGTCATCGGCATCGCGCATGGGCGTGCCTTTCGGCCAGCTTGATTGCAGCCAGCCTTCATTACATCGATAGTCGCCGCCACTTTTTTTAAGTTCAATTGCTTTTTTGATTTCGGTGTCACCACCCCTTTGATATAGCGTAACTTGCAACAACTCTTGCGGATTGCCTGAAATCGTCATGACATCCCAGGCGCTTTCTATCTCTTCGTGGAAATATCGACCAGCAAGCGCGTGGTACGCCACCGAGTGCGAGATTACAAACTCGCCATCGGTATGTCGTGAACCGATAAAGCCTTCTGGGACATACACTGAGTCATACTCAATTTTATACGTACCAGTAATATCGGGGCATTGTCCAGAAGGTGCGATGACAGCTGGCTGCCAGTCTTTTGGGTAATGGTCTTTATTGCACCCGCTAATAAAGACGAACATCATCAGTAATGCTACAAATGGTGTTTGCTGGCGCGATAGCCGAGAGTGCTCAGTTAGTGTTTTCATCGTTAATACTTATTGAAGTGTTGAGGTGCATAAAATAGACTTATTTCAGTTTTGTTGCCGTAACGAAGCAAGTTCAGTTTG
>JANLZY010000255.1:0-5511 GCA_031359365.1 Methylotenera sp.
GCTAATGGAGAAAGATAAGCAAGCTGATCACCAAAATATCATTGAGAAAGAAAAAAATAAGAAAGTTGAACATAAAAAAGAAAGTGAGGAAGAGCAGCAAAAATAGGCCACTACTGCCAGCATAAAAACTTTTATTACTTAATACATCATTTTTAACTGCAAATATGGACTTCGCTCTTAACTAAAGAGAGCACTGTTTATTGGTGACTTCTCTACGTAATAATCTTATCTTGCATTAGCGGTAATAGAATGTTTGTTAAAAGATTACCTAAGTGATGAAAATGGTGGTTTATTTAAAGCGCTAAAAATGGTATTTTATCGTTCTTTTCAATAAGTTAATTTAATGGAGTTGTTATGGCTGTTCAACGCACGCTTTCTATCATCAAACCTGATGCAGTGGCAAAAAATGTAATCGGTAAAATTCTTACGCGTTTTGAAAACGCAGGTTTAAAAATTGTTGAAGCTAAAATGGCACAATTGACACAAGCTCAGGCTGAAGGCTTTTACGCTGTTCACGCTGCGCGTCCTTTCTTTGCTGATTTAGTAAAGTTCATGATTTCTGGCCCAGTGATGATTCAAGCACTTGAAGGCGAAAATGCTGTTCAAGTTAACCGTGATTTAATGGGCGCTACTAACCCAAAAGAAGCGGCTGCAGGTACGATTCGTGCTGATTTCGCTGAAAGCATTGATGCTAACGCAGTACACGGTTCAGATTCAGCGGAAAATGCTGCAATCGAAATTAAATACTTTTTTGGTTAATTAGTTAGTCATTTTTAGGTAATCACAATTTTGGTCAATTTGCTCAATTTTAATCAGCCACAACTGGCTCAGTGGTTCGCAGAACAAGGCGAGAAGCCTTTTCGTGCCAAGCAGTTAATGCGTTGGATGCATCATTTTGGTGTGCATGATTTTGAGCAGATGACTGATATTGCCAAAGTATTACGTGAGAAGTTGGTTGTTGAGGCCGAAATCACTTTACCAAACGTGCAATTAGAGCAAGTGTCTAATGATGGTACGCGTAAATGGTTGATTGGTACAGACACAGCCAATAGCATAGAGACCGTGTTCATCCCTGAGGATGATCGCGGTACTTTGTGTATTTCTAGCCAAGTGGGTTGCGCGCTGGAGTGCACGTTTTGTAGTACAGGCCGTCAAGGCTTTAACCGAAATTTAAGTGTCTCAGAGATTATTGGTCAGCTAGCCATTGCTAACCAGTCGCTAAGGCAAGAAAGTGGATACGATTTGCTTTCCGCAAATGATCGTATTATCAGTAATGTAGTGATGATGGGTATGGGCGAGCCGTTGGCGAATTACGACAATGTAGTGACGGCTATGCAAATCATGTTAGATGACAATGCGTATGGTTTAAGTCGTCGTCGCGTGACGCTTTCAACCAGCGGCATGGTGCCCGCGATGGATAGATTAAAAGAAGATTGCCCTGTAGCATTGGCTGTTTCATTGCATGCGCCCAATGATGCGCTGCGCGATGTGATTGTGCCTATTAATAAAAAATATCCGCTTAAAGAGCTAATGGCTGCATGCAATCGTTATTTAGAAAAAGCACCGCGCGATTTTGTTACTTTTGAGTATGTGATGTTAGATGCCGTAAATGATACGGTTGAACATGCACATCAATTGCTCGATTTAGTGAGAAATGTATCTTGTAAATTCAATTTAATTCCATTCAATCCATTTCCAAATAGTGGGTATGACACTTCTAAAGCTAGCCATATTCGGGTATTTCGCGATATTTTGATGCAAGCTGGTTATGTGGTGACTGTGCGTAAAACGCGCGGTGAGGATATTGATGCAGCTTGCGGTCAGCTAGCGGGCAAAGTGTTAGATAAAACCAAACGTACGGCAAACAGAATTCCAATAGAGATTGTTGAGTGAGGCCCGAGATGAAATTAAGTGTTTTAAAATTATCGCTTACGCTGTTGGTCGCTGCTTTATTTGGTACTGGCTGTGCCAATCAACAACAGCAAGAAAAAGACACTGAAAATACAAAATCTCGTGCACGTGCCCATACTGATTTGGGTGCAGTTTATTTTCAGCAAAAACAATTAGAAATTGCACTAGAGGAATTTAATACTGCAATCAAAATTGATCCCAGCTTTGCTTCCGCTTACAACGGCTTAGGTCTAGTGAATGCCGAGCTTGGTAAAGATGATGTCGCTGATGCTAACTTTAAAAAATCAATTCAGTTGGAACCATTAAACTCCGAAGCGCATAATAATTATGGCAGTTTTCTGTGTGCTAGAAATCGGGTAGATGAATCGATTACGGAATTTTTAGCAGCGCTAAAAAATCCTCTATATGCCACACCAGCGATGGCTTACACTAATGCTGCCATCTGTTCTATACGCAAAAAGAATATGGCCGGAGCCGAAAATTATTTGCAACAAGCTTTGCAAATTGAGCCGCTATCGCAGGTTGCTGCATACCAACTCGCATCATTACAATTTAAACGTAATGACGCGGTTGCAGCTAAGAAAACTTTACAAAACGTGATGTTAAGCCGACCAGGCCCAGAAGTTTTGTGGTTGGGTATTCAGGTTGAACGCGTAGTCGGCGGAAAGGATGCTGAAGCTAGTTATGCTTTGCAACTAAGGCGCCAGTATCCAGATTCTGAGCAAGCTAAGTTGTTAGAGAGTGGGAAATAACCATGACTGATGAAGTGCAAGTTAATCTTACCGAGACAGAAGTGATAGGTTTTGCGCCGCTAGGTAAGACGTTTTCTGAAGCCAGAAATGCAAAAAAACTAGCATTGAAAGACGTGTCTAATAATTTGCGTTTAAGTATTAAGCAAATTGAAGCTTTAGAGAATGATAATTTTTCTAGTTTGCCCCCAGCAATGATTACACGAGGTTTTATACGTAATTATGCGCGATTTTTGGAGCTAGATGCCGAACCTTTGTTAGCGAGCTATCGTGCCCGTATGCCAGATGCTTCGCCCGGTACATTAAGCGTAAAAACTTCTATGAGCCAAGTGATGCCAGGCAAAGACGGTTCTTCTGTTTCTAAATATGTATTAATGGCGGGTTTAGTTTTACTTGCTATCACTGCTTGGTTTTACTACATCAACTACATGCAAAAATCAGCACAGCGCGCGACAGAAGAAGTTGCTAGTACAGCAGTAGAAACAGCGGCTCCAGAGGTTGCTATCTTGCCAGAAGTGGCCTTACCTGCAGCTGAACGTTTAGCGCAAGCGGATGCCGAAGCCGCTTTGAATGTGCCAGCAACAGCTGTTGGCGATGCAAAAGAAACGTCTAATCAAACTACGCCGAGTGCCATAGCCGTGTTGCCTAAAACTGAGCAAGCATATTCAGCACCATCAAGTGGCTCCGCGGTCACTACGCAAAACCTTCACTTGCCAAAAGAAACGACTATAGATTTCAACACATTGAAAGAAAATGCCGCAAAGGCTACGCCCGCTGCAGCAACTACAAAGACTATTTCTACTGATGCGAGAGTGGCCGATGTAGGCAAGGGCGGTCTAAAGCCCGATAGCTCAATTGCTGCAATTAAAGGCGTAAATATTGCGGTGACAGAGCAAACTTGGGTACGCGTCACAGACAAATCTGGCGCGGTTGTTTATGAAAAAATGCTACAGGCGAATAGCGAAGATGGCTTTAACGGCTTGCCACCTTTTAAAGTGCTGATTGGCAATGCGAAAGCAACCAAGCTTACATTTTTAGGTCAGAATGTTGATTTGAGCGATAAAACTAAAAGTAATGTTGCTCGCCTAACCCTGGAGTAGTCATTGAGTCTTTCTTTACTAAAACCAGCACGCAATACTCTACAAGTCATGATTGGTCATGTGCCTGTTGGCGGTGGTTTGGCTGATACTATCGCGAGTCCGGTTGTCGTGCAAAGCATGACCAATACCGACACTGCTGATGCGCAAGCCACCATTAATCAAGTATTTGAGCTATGGCAAGCGGGTAGTGAGGTCGTTCGTATTACTGTTAATTCGCCAGAGGCGGCTGCGCAAGTTGGCAATATTCGTCGTGGCTTGGATGCACTGGGTTGCAATGTGCCGCTAGTAGGTGACTTTCATTATAACGGTCATAAATTGCTCGCTGCTTATCCTGATTGCGCTAAATCATTAGCCAAATACCGCATTAACCCAGGTAATGTGGGTAAAGGCTCTAAGCGTGATGAGCAGTTTGCCTCTATGATAGAAGCGGCAGTTCATTATAAAAAAGCGGTACGCATTGGCGTTAATTGGGGCAGTTTAGACCAAGCTAAAATGGCACAGATGATGGATGATAATGCTAAGTTAGCTGAACCCTTATCTTCAGAAGCATTGATGCGTGAGGCCTTGATACAGTCGGCACTTGAAAGCGCTGCACAAGCGGTTGAATTAGGCTTATCGCCTAATCAAATCATCATTTCTTGCAAAGTGAGCAATGTGCAAGATTTAGTGAAAGTATATGCTGAACTAGCAACGCGTAGCGATTACCCATTACACTTGGGGTTAACTGAAGCAGGCATGGGTTCAAAAGGCATTGTCGCATCTACCGCCGCATTGGCTTTGCTTTTGCAGCAAGGTATAGGTAATACCATTCGCGTTTCACTCACGCCAGAACCTAACGAATCTCGTACAAAAGAAGTCATTGTCGCACAAGAGATTTTGCAAACCATGGGCATACGTTCGTTCACGCCGTTAGTGACTGCTTGTCCAGGCTGCGGTAGAACAACTTCAACCTACTTCCAAGAGCTTGCCATGCAAATTCAAAGCTACTTGCGCAATCAAATGCCCATCTGGCGTGGTCAATACGCTGGTGTTGAGAATATGAGCGTGGCTGTGATGGGCTGCGTGGTGAATGGCCCGGGCGAATCCAAGTTGGCGAATATCGGCATTAGTTTGCCTGGCACAGGTGAAACGCCAGTCGCCCCCGTGTTTGTCGATGGCGAAAAAACCGTCACACTCAAAGGGGATAATATTGCACAAGAGTTTCAAGCCATTGTGGAGGATTATGTGCAAACGCATTACGCTGAAGGCGGCAAGTTGCACGATAATCCATCTCAAATAAAAACAGCGCAAAAAACGATACCAATTCAAGCTATTAATTAAATAGCTAACCACTTAAAAAATCATTGAAGTAACGAACTATGGTTTATCACTCAACAAAAAACATGCAAACAAAAACTAAAGCCACAAAATTCCAAAGTATTAAAGGTTTTTACGACATTTTGCCTGAAGCGACGCCATTGTGGTTTAAGCTTGAGGACACAGCACGCCGCGTATTAGGGCAGTATGGCTATAAAAATATCCGTATGCCTTTGGTAGAATCTACCGATTTATTTGTGCGTTCTGTAGGTGAGCATACGGATATTGTCGAAAAAGAAATGTATGCTTGGGAAGATGCGCTCAATGGCGACAAGCTGACCTTGCGTCCAGAAGGTACGGCTGGCTGTGTACGTGCGGTTGTGGAAAGTAATTTGACCTATAACGGACCTGTTCGACTTTGGTATAGCGGCGCGATGTTTAGGCATGAAAACGTG
>JANLZY010000271.1:0-4556 GCA_031359365.1 Methylotenera sp.
GTAGCAGGCTGATGATTGGCGAGGTCATACGAGACATAAACTCAAAGCGACCAATAATGAAGCCCAGAGGAATGCCCACTAGTGCGGCCAAGCTAAAACCCAAAGCCACACGTTGCAACGAAGCTAGAATATTCCAACCCACACCTTGGTCATTTGGGCCATTGACATAAAACGGATCGCTAAATAACTCAATCGCTGAATACCAAGTTTTGAGTGGACCTGGCAGATTAGGCGATTGATGAGAAATCAATGTCCAAACTGCGAGTAGCAGCAAAACACCAAAGACTGGCGGCAAAACCACATTCAAAACACTATAGATTTGTGCTTTGCGTTTACTTGGCTTATTGCTCAATAGCGCACTGCTCTTTTTGGTTACTTCTTTTGCCGCTTCAGTTTCTGCAGCTTCGGTTTTTACCACCTCAGCAATCACTGCTCTCTCTGTATCAGCCATAGCAGCTCCTTTGCTTACAACGGTTTCTTTACTTTGCATGATGGCTTTTAAGCTTTCTTTACTTATACTAGTCGCGCTCATAATTGGCTCCTGAGTGTCTTTTTAAACTTAGTGTCTTTAACCTGAGTTTTTAAAAAGCTTTATGCTTTTATCTTGAATGAAGCAGCATAAGCCGCTGGATTTTTACCATCCCACACTACGCCATCCATCAACTTGCTTGATCGCATCACATCTTTTGGTACGCTAATACCTAATTGTGTTGCTGCCTCTGTGTAGAGTTGCACTTGATTGATTTTCTTAGCAACCGCTAAGTAATCTGGATCAGATTTCAACAAGCCCCAACGTTTGTGCTGTGTTAAAAACCACATACCATCTGACAAGTACGGGAAGTTCACTTTGCCATCTTCAAAGAACTTCATGAAGTTAGGATCTTTCCATTTTTTACCGATACCATTGTCGTAGTCACCGACAAAGCGGCCAGCAATCACTTCTTCAGGTGCATTCACATAGGCTTTACCTGAAATTAATTTTGCGACTTTCGCACGATTTTCTGTTGCTTCGATATAACGACAAGCATCTAGAATTGCCATAATCATAGCGCGTGAAGTATTCGGATTTTTAGCTACAAACTCAGCTGTAGTACCCAATACTTTCTCAGGGTGATCTACCCAAATATCTTGAGATGTCGCAACGGTGTAGCCCACTTTGTCATAAATTGCGCGAGCATTCCATGGCTCACCTACGCAGTAGCCATCCATATTACCTATACGCATATTGGCAACCATTTGCGGTGGAGGTACTACAATAGTTTTAACGTCTTTGATTGGGTTGATACCATTTGCCGCAAGCCAGTAGTTAAGCCACATTGCATGTGTACCAGTTGGGAAAGTTTGCGCAAATGTGTAATCGCGATTTTCATTATCGAGCAAGCGTTTTAGGCTATGACCATCTTTAACGCCTTTATCTTTCAACTGATTAGCTAACGTGATGCCTTGGCCGTTGTGGTTCAAAGTCATCAACACTGCCATGTCTTTTTGTTGGCCGCCAATACCCAGCTGCACGCCATACACCAAGCCATATAACACGTGAGCTGCGTGCAACTCACCATTCACTGTTTTATCGCGAATCGCCGCCCAGGAAGCTTCTTTTGAAGGAGTGATTTTGATGCCGTATTTTTTATCAAAGCCCATTTCTGCAGCCACCACAATCGGTGCACAGTCAGTCAGAGGAATAAAGCCAATTTTCACTTCAGTAATTTCTGGTGCATCCGAACCAGCTGCGTAAGCATTGGTACTGATACCTTTTGGCACAATGCCCATCACTGCAGCAGCGCCAAACGCGCCTGCCACTGTCGTGCGAAAGAAGTCACGACGGCTACTATCTACCGTTGGCTTAACCTCTAGATTAAGTGCTGTATCGTTAGTATTCATCTTTTTTAATCTCCTGAATTAATCAAACCATCTAAACTTAAAACTATCTAAATCTGCATTTTAAAAAATCGTTACTTAAAACTTGTAGCGCTATTTCTGCCCAACAAAAAAGGCGTCTGGTAAGCAATCAACTCTCCTACAGAGAATCAATTGCTTACCAAGACGCCTTTGCCTTGAATTACATTTAATTTGAGCCAGCTTTGGCTCTAAATTTGTTACTTTTGTTAACAGTGATATTCTCCATTGAATACACTGTTAACCTACTTCTTACCGTCTAACTACATACCGCTTACCTACAGCAGCAACTCTGCTGCCTCTATAATTTGCTTTGATAATGCACCGATGCGCATATGTTTTTGCATCGCCATGGAGCGCAATAAGTTGTACGCCTCATCTTCATCAATCTTACGCTGCTTCATAATCAAGCCTTTTGCACGTTCGACTAATTTTCTTTCACTTAACTTGGTGTTCGCTTCATTTAAAGCCACACGTAAATTCTTAAATTCTTCAAAACGCGCGATTGCCGCGTCTATTACTGGTTTTAAGCGTTCATTCGGTATGCTACCCACTACATAAGCACACACACCCGCTTGCGTTGCCAATTTAATTTGCTCTTTATCACCATCATGCGTAAACATCATAATCGGCCGTGGGTCGTTCATGGTCATCACGCAAATGTTCTCTAACGTATCGCGGCTTGGTGAGTCAGTATCTATAATCACAATATCTGGCTGCAACTCGCAACAGGCATCATCTAGGTTAACCGTATCTTTAAGATGTGCGATTACGTCGTACCCCGTATCTAGCAATGATTGCTTGAGTGGTTTGGTACGCTCCAAATCGTTATCAACAATCATTACTTTTAACATGGCAACTTACCTTTAATGCTTGATTACATAAAAGCAATTAGCGTGCCAATGTAATTAATAACGCCTATCTAGCTGATTTAATTATGCTATTTAACTAAAGTTGAAGTTTTTAAGCTGAAAAGTTATCCGCTTACGCACGCAGACGGTGCGGTTTAGCGACACCATTTTGGTGCGTAGTGCTGTTTTATTGATTTTTAGATGGCCAATCATTTAAATAACTAACCATCTAAAAAGTTAATCTAAGGTGCTAACTTGAACTTGCTCGCGCAGCCTATTGATAGCTTCCGCTTCTCCGCGAACCATTAAAAATGCGCCGTCGTTATCTGATCGCTCTTCCAGCACTTGGCAGCTTGCGTAGATTTTTCCACGCCACTGCTGCGCTGACCAAGGTAGAAAAAGTTCGGCCTCAACCAAATCCTGCTGAAAAAATGCAACGATAGTCTGATGCAACTTAGCAACATCATCAGGGCGCTTGGCGCTCATCACGATGCAATCTGGGTACTTTGCACGCAGTGCAGCTTCACATTCAGCTTGCGCTGCCGCATCGCCCACATAATCAATTTTGTTAAAAATACGCAGTCGCGGCACAACATCGGCACCAATTTCTTCCAGCACTTCGTTAGTCACTTCAAGCTGGCGTACAAAACCAGGGTCGCTTGCATCAATTACGTGCAGCAGCAATGAGGCATCTAAGGCTTCATCAAGCGTTGATTTAAACGAAGCAACTAGACCATGCGGCAGGTTTTTAATAAAGCCCACGGTATCACTGACAAGAATGCGCGGCACGCTTTCTGGGTAAAGAGAACGAACTGTGGTATCTAACGTGGCAAATAACTTATTTGCGACCAATACTTCGCTACCTGTGAGCGCACGCATCAAGGTCGATTTACCTGCATTGGTATAACCAACTAAGGCAATACCGGCAATGCCTTGGCGTTCTTGACGTCGTGCACGTTGCGTTTTTCGCTCAGCATCCATCGCGACAATTTCAAGTTGCAGTTCAGCGATGCGGTCACGGATTTTACGTCTATCTAATTCGGTTTGCGATTCACCCGCGCCGCGACCACCCTCACCGCTACGTTGCCGCCCCTGTGAACCAGCTAACTTTGCCGCTTCGCGCATACGTGGCGCCATGTAACCAAGGCGAGCAATTTCAACTTGCGCGCGCGCCGCACGAGAACGCGCATTACGATGAAAAATCTCCAAAATCACCATGGTGCGATCCATCACCACGCAACCCACTTCCAGCTCCAGATTACGTGCCTGTGACGGTGATATTTCGTGATCAACCAAAAGCGTGTTGATTTCGACGTCACCTAAGTTCGCAACAACCTCATCGACCTCGGTTATTTCGTACTCATTATTCACATAATCACGTATTTCCTGCCGCTTACCAGCCCCTAGATAAGCCGTCACATCAAAGCCTGCGCGTTTTTGTATAAAGGTTTTAACTACCGTAAACCCAAGTGTTTTTGCGAGTTCGCGCAGCTCGTTTAATGAGGCTTCAAACTCAATATCCGTCACACTTGGGATTTGCACTGCAGCCACGATGGCGTAATTAGGTTTCTCTTTAACTTCTTTTTGCATGGGAAAATAATGTTGATTGATTAAGCGAAGGCAGATAGTACCTTAAAAGCACTAAATTACCTGCATTATCAATGCTTAACCGAATGCACCATCAGTTCTTGGTTTTAGCAAAATTGGCGTATAAATCACCACAAAAGCGGCAAAACTGAATATCCATAACATGGCTGCCACTAGCATCCAACTCATATAAAGCTGCGATGCGAACATCGGTACGAAGGC
>JANLZY010000382.1:0-2931 GCA_031359365.1 Methylotenera sp.
GCTAGGAACAGACAGCGTTGCTGTCGTGAGGCGAACGCTAGGGTTACGTCGACGCATTGTTGATCAAAAACAAGTGCATTTCCCAAAGCAAATCGATAATTCAAATGCTGAAGTAGTGATTTGGCAGCCCGCGATTAATCAACTTGATATTTTGATTAATAATATGAAAGTAAAGCCAAAGTCTAAATTCGACATTACGTTGGCAAGTGATTTTGTACGATATTTAGCGCTTCCGCCCCAGCCGTTACACATGAATACAGCTGAGAAAATAGCCTATGCGACTGCAGCCTATCGAGAAATTTACGGTTCAGTAGTGGATGAGTGGGAAGTAAGGCTACAAGACACGCCTATGCATGACACAACAATTGTCGCAGCCATCGATAAGCGACTACTCGAAGCGCTCAATCAAGTTGCACTTAAATACCAGCTTAAACTCATCACTGTAAAACCTTATCTAATGAGTGTGTTTAACAAGTTAACCAAACAAATCGGCCGAAGTAGTGGATACCTAGTCATTGTTGAATTTAAGCGATTGTTGTTGATTAACTTACAGCAAGGCAAATGCGTGAATGTCCGTATGTTTAATTTGGGCAGTGATTGGCAAGTTGAGTTGAGAAATCTGATGGTTCGTGAGTCCGTGCTAAGTGAAAGCAACACAAGTGACAACAAAAGTAGAGAGATTCTAGTTTATGCACCAGTTCAGAAAAACATTGTAATTAATAGCATCGAAGGTTGGCAGCTAAAGCGTATCAGCACCTTGAATAAACTAAGTAATTATCATTTTGTAATGCTTGAGGCTGCACTGTGAGATTGCAGTTAGACTTTATTAATCAATCGACTTTCTCAATATCAAGCTGGAGCTTGGCCGGGCTAGCTGTTTTATTGACTAGTGTAGTGATGGCTATTCTTACTTGGCAACTTTATGAAGGTAGAGTGCTTGAGCAGAGTGCAGTTGCATTTAAACTAAGCCAAATGAGTCGCCAGATTACTCATGAAAAACCACAGATTCAAATCGTTAACTCAGCAATATCCGCAGAGCAGATGCAGCAGATTCAGGTGACGGTTGGGGCGCTGACTGTTCCTTGGAGTGAGCTTTTACAAGGCATTGAGAAGTCTGATACGCAGGATATTGCCTTACTCAGTTTAGAGCCTAATAGCAAAAAGCAACTAGTTAGCATTGTTGGGGAGGCTAAGAATTTGCAAGTGGTATTGGACTATATCCAGAAGTTAGAAGCGCAACCCATGCTGGATAAGGTCTACCTGCAAAAATACAATATTGATGAGGCTCATCCATTTAAACCAGTGAAGTTTACATTATCGGCACAATGGCTCTTGTCAGAGTAATTAAGTGATGAGAAAACTAGATATATATTATTTTTACTGGTTGTTTGGCCGAGCTGTAAGAGCGCTTGGTTTATGGGGCTTGGTCGGGGCTGGGATAGTGCTTGGCAGTGTCATATTTTACATGGTGAAAATAGATACGCTAGAGCAGCAAATTAAATCAGCTCAATATGAATTGAGTCATACAAAGAAAAATGCAACAAAGATAGCTCGCTCGCAAGTACTGCCTTTGCAGACGACTATTCAAGACATGAGTGAGTTTTACAAGAGATTTCCTGCCGGAGCTAGCTTACCTAAGTGGTTGAACTTGATTGATGAGATCGCAATTAAACAGCATTTAACTTTAAATCGAGGCGATTATAAATTTTCGCAGACCAAACAGGGACAGTTGTTACGCTATGAAATAGTCATACCAGTTATGGGGAAATATACGCAAGTCCATCAATTTGTTGCGGATGTCTTACACGCATTACCTGCATTAGCATTAACTGATCTACAAATTAAACGAGAAAACTCTTTATCACCGACAGTTGAAGCGCGGTTAGTGTTCGTACTGTTTTTAAAAGGTGATGCATGGTAAATATTACTAAAGCTGGGAATAGCAAAGCAAAAACATCTAATAAATGGCTTTATATCGTGTTGTTTGTTACCTTGGTTTTCACGGCGTGGACTGCGTTTAAGGGTGAAGACGCCGACAAAGAGGTCAATAATCAACTTGAAGTAAATAAGACATCAACTGATGATAATCAGACTTCAAAGCGTAAATTTGGACAAACTAAACAAGATCAATCATCAGCTTCAAAGAAGATAGAAAACTCCTTAGTTAACAGCCCAATTCCTTGGCATAAATTAGAGCGTGAGCATCTAGATAATAAATCCAGTGATGTATTTAAAGTGCATTCATGGATTGTTGTGCCACCAGTGAAGAAGCTGCCACCAGCCGCACCACCAAAGCCGGAAGCTCCTCCTGTACCTTTTACTTATGTGGGTAAGTTAGAAAACTCGCCAAAAGGTACGCAGATCTTCTTAATGGAAAATAACAAACTATTGTCAGTGGTGATGGGTGAGAAAATTAACGCGCAATGGAAGCTGGACAGTGAAGATGTCAGCTCAATTCGACTCACTTTTATACCACTTGATTTAAAGCAAGTCCTATCAAAATCCGCAAGGCAGGTTGTGCCAACAGCAATAGAAGTAAATCAGTAAAAGGACTTATGCATGCAATTAAATAAAAGTAAATCTTACGGCTATCTATTTAATAGGCACTATTTGTTATTGGTGCTGCTTATATCACAGCTAAATAGCTGCGCTTTCGCACCTTGGGATAAGCCCAGTGATAAAAGTAAAACACCAGAAGCGCAGATCGCTGAAGCAAAGCAAAAGGTTGCTAAAGATCCAGATGGAACAGTCAGCCGTAAGAATTTAATTGTGACGAATGAATTGGCCGTCACTAAGCTATTCGCAGAGGCTGAACAGGCTAGGTCAAAGGGCATATATGAAAATGCCAATAGTATTTATGATCGTGTGCTAGAAATTCTTCCAGATAATCCTAGTGCAATTAACGAAAAAAATAAGGTTAATCGTGAGTTA
>JANLZY010000385.1:0-5143 GCA_031359365.1 Methylotenera sp.
GTTTGCACTTTCATGGCTTGATAACTAATGACGCCTGCGAACGATAGCATCACAAATAGCATGATGGCAGGAATCGGATTTCTAATACACCAAGCAGAAATATTCATGCGGTTATGGGTCTTTATAAAAGCTAATTGTTAAGGTTTTATTTTTTAGTATTAGCTTGCGGAGCAATCTTCACTAAATCATTGTCAGATAAAAATGCACCACCAGTAGCTACAAGCTGCTGGTTAGGTTCTATACCGCTGATAATTTCAACGAGATTACCTACGCGCCTGCCAGTCTTCACTTTAACTTGCTTGGCAATTTTTTTACCATTGACATTGGTAACTGCAAACACGTAAGTAAAGCCATCACGTAGCACCAGCACCTGCTGAGGAAGCGCTAAGGTGCTGGACTGACCTAAAATAAACTCACCTTTAGCATACATACCTGCCTTTGCAGAGCTGTTAGCTGGTAAATCAACGTAGATAAGTGTGTTGCGGGTTTGTGTATCTACTGTTGGCGAAATCATACGTACTTTACCTTTGAAGCTTGAGCCATCTGCTGCAATGACGTTGGTTTGCATGCCTGCTTTTATTTTGGCTAAGTCACTCGATACAACTTCGGCACGCCACTCTAGGCGACTTTGTCTAATTAATTTGAATAGCTCGCTACCTGCACCCATCACTGCGCCAACCGTAGCGCTACGTGAAGAGATAACGCCGCTATCAGGCGCATAAATTCTAGTATTTTTTAAGCGTATCTCTTGTGTGGCCACTGCAGCTTTTGCTACTTCAACTCTTGCTTTAGACGTGTCTGCGGCGGTTGTATATTGATCAATTTGCTGATTCGACATAGCGCCAGTGTTTTGTAAAGTGCGCGCGCGGTCGGAGTTATTAATTGCCTCTCTGCCTTGTGCTTCAGCTTCCATTAAACTTGCTTTAGCTTGGTTTAATTCCGCCTCGATAGACTCCGCAGAGAAAGTTGCGAGTAATTGACTTTTTTTCACAACATCACCCACATTCACTAACACTTGTGTGAGTCGTAAGTCGTTGGATTCACTGCCAATAATGGCTTCTTGCCAGGCTACGATATTACCATTGGCTGATATTTTGAGCGGTAGAACAGTCTGTTGTGGCTGTATGAGTGTTACCGTGAGCGCTGGCGTAGAGATTGTTTCTGTGCTGGTTTTTTCAGCAAGACCAAGAATTGGAGCAAATGCTAAGATTGGTAAAAGTAATAGGAGAAACTTGTTCTCTAATAAATTGGCTGGTAATGGCTTAGTTACTTGTGTCATGGCTTATCTCATTGTGCTGAATCAGTAGGCACAGAATCTGTGGGTATAGAGTCAGCTTCCAGCTGTTCGGTTTGATTAAGTTTTTGGTCAAAAATAAGTGTTGGGGAGTTAAGTGCCGCAGTCCAGCCACCACCCATAGCGCGATACAAAGAAATCCATGCAAGTACCCGCTCATTCTTTAAGGTGAGTAAATTATTTTCGGCTTGTAGACTCGCACGGCGCGCCTCTTCAAGTTCAAATAAATTACCTAGGCTAGCTTTATTGCGAGCTTCAGTGGCGGCTAAGGATATTTTAAATCCTTCTGCAGCTTGATTGGCATCGTTAAAGCGTTGTGCCGTACTGTTTAGAGTGGCTAAAGCTTCCTCTACCTCACGCACAGCATTACGTGCCACGCTTTCGTAAGTGACTTTGGCGGCTTCATATTGCGCTTTAGCATTTTCTACATTAGCAGCTCTGACTCCAGCATCAAAAATCGGCAATGATACTGCCAGAGGACCAATTGACCATGTCAGCCCGTCTAATGCAGATCTATTTTTGCTGAATGTACGAGAGAACGAGTCGTAACTTAACGCTATATTTCCGGCTAAGCTTAGGCGCGGATAACGTTGAGCTTCATTCGACACAATTTCAAAACTAGCTGCAGCAACATTTCGTTCTGCGTTGAGAACGTCTGGGCGCTGAGTTAATAGACCAGCAGGCATTTCGGTTATTTCAATATCGGCAGGTGAGGGTATTACACCACTATTAGTTACAAGTTTTGCAACTAACTCAGGTTCAGGTATTGCCGTGATACCGACTAAGCTTTTAATATTTAAAGTACATTCAAGTGCTTGTTTCTTTTGCAGGTTGGCGGCCTCTGCAGCTTGGGCTAAGGATTGACTAGCGCTGGCCGGTGCTAGAAATCCAGCTTTTGCTGTTAAATCTGATAGTCGAGCCGTTTCACGACTAGAGTCAGCATTCTTTTTTGCTACTATATTCAAGCTCTCACACAACCTATAATTAGAGTATTGCTTAGCCGTTTGAGCCGCTACGATTACACGGGCATCGTGCCATAGTGCAATATTTGCGACTAATTTAGCTTGTTCTTCATTTTTACTTGCTTTATTTCTACCCCAAACATCAAGCTCCCAACTTGCATTCGCACCAACTGAAGCAGTCGTGCTGGTCGGAAATACTGTGCTGCCATTGGTGGATGGGAATGCTGATCCTGATCTGCTTCTGCTGACGCTTGCATCTGCGGTTATATTCGGGAGTAACTGAGAGTTAGCTACCGTAACAGCAGTTTGAGATCCCGTTACTCTAGCTTTAGCGCTTTCAATATCTGGGCTAACTTTCTGAGCGGCTTCAATTAACTCTACAAGAACTGGATCATTGAATTGCTGCCACCAGTGTTTAAGGTTAGTTACTGTGCCATTGTGAGGTTGTGTCGCAGGTAATGGTTCAATCCACTCTGCTGCAGGGTAAGTTGGCTTGAAGTTATTCTGCTTTACAGTAGTGCAACTACAAATAAACATGCTTAAAAGTGCATAGATAATTAAATTATGTGATTTTATTTTCATGCTTTTTGCGCACAATTCTGTAACTTTACGTTCAATTTAACATCTCTTAATATTGTTTCACAGATAGTTGCTTAAGAAGCATAAAGTATCATAATTGAATGCGTTTTGGAATTTATGTTCTGCCTTGCAACTCATGCATGCATAACCTTCGGGTTTAGAATCCTATAAAACGTCTGTAAAGTCAATTTACTCGTTAATTTTGTTTTAAGCTTATAGCAAGGCTTATGCTTAATGGGTTACAATTACGGCTTGTCTGGGCCTGCTATTGAAGTTTCAACTTAAAACTTGAGGTGTTAGATTTAGAAGTAGCCACAAATTCTTCACAATAACTTTAAAAATAAAATGTTTTAATGTTTAAATTAAGGGGTTATTTGGAATGTGTTTGTAGTAATGGTGTCATAAGTGACATGTAAAAATATTTATATGTTTGATTCGAGTGGCTTTAGATTTCTTGCTGCTTAATTTTCCAAAAAGTTTAGTTTTCAGAAATTGAGTTTGGGGCTAGTAAGTGTTAGAAAATTACTTTCCGATATTGATGTTTATTCTTGTGGGCTTAGCGGTCGGCGTTGGGCCTCTTGTATTGGGTTTATTGGTTTCACCTCATAAGCCTGATTCTGCGAAGAACTCTCCCTACGAGTGCGGTTTTGAAGCGTTTGAAGACGCTCGTATGCGATTTGATGTTCGCTATTATCTCGTTGCCATCCTATTTATTCTATTCGATTTGGAAATCGCCTTTTTATTCCCTTGGGCGGTTGTGCTACAAGAAATTGGTTTGTTTGGCTTTATTGCCATGATGATTTTTTTGGGTGTACTGGTGATCGGCTTTATTTACGAGTGGATGAAGGGTGCCTTGGAATGGGATTAAACCTCAGAGCGGGACTATGTAAGCCATGAGTATTGAAGGTATTTTAGAAAAAGGGTTCGTCACAACTACGCTAGATACAGTGATTAATTACACCCGTACTGGTTCGATGTGGCCGATGACTTTTGGTTTGGCGTGTTGCGCGGTAGAAATGATGCATGCCGGCGCTTCACGTTACGATTTGGATCGTTTCGGCATCGTGTTTCGCGGAAGTCCTCGTCAGTCAGATGTGATGATTGTGGCCGGTACACTTGTAAACAAAATGGCGCCAGCATTACGTAAAGTGTATGACCAAATGGCTGAACCACGTTGGGTAATCTCAATGGGTTCATGCGCGAACGGTGGCGGGTATTATCATTATTCTTATGCGGTAGTGCGCGGATGTGATCGCATCGTTCCCGTTGATGTCTACGTGCCAGGTTGTCCGCCAACCGCAGAGGCCTTACTCTACGGTATTATCCAGCTACAAAATAAAATCAAACGCACTAACACCATCGCTAGATAGTGTGAGCTAAAAGAAAAATATGTCAGCTAAATTAGATCAATTATTAAGTGATTTGCAAGCTTCGCTAGGCGACAAAATCACTAAGCATGTTGTAGCGCTAGATGAAATCACCATTGAATGTAAAGCCGCAGATTATTTAGCGGTTTGCCAAATATTGCGCGATGCAGCGACTTTAAAGTTTGAGCAGCTAATCGATTTGAGCGGTGTAGATTATCAAACTTATGGTGATGGTGCTTATGATGGCATACGCTACGCGGTAGTTTGTCATCTGCTTTCTGTATCACTCAATCATCGTGTGCGTTTACGTGTCTTTGCGCAAGATGAAGACTTTCCAATTTTGCCGACTTTGGTTGACATATGGTCAGTTGCAAACTGGTATGAACGTGAAGCGTTTGATATGTACGGCATTATGTTTGAAAATCACCCAGATTTACGTCGCCTTCTCACAGACTATGGCTTTGTTGGTCATCCGTTCCGTAAAGATTTCCCTATGATTGGTAATGTTGAAATGCGTTACGACCCAGAGCAGCAGCGCGTGATTTATCAGCCTGTGACCATTGATGAGCGCAATAATGTGCCGCGCGTGATTCGTGATGAAGGAGCGCATCGTGGCTGAGATTCGTAATTACACCATGAACTTTGGTCCGCAACATCCTGCTGCGCATGGCGTTTTACGCCTAGTGTTGGAGTTGGATGGTGAAGTGATTCAGCGTGCAGATCCGCACATTGGCTTGTTACATCGCGGTACTGAAAAGCTAGCTGAAAACCGTACATATCTGCAATCTGTACCTTACATGGACAGGCTTGATTACGTATCGATGATGTCGAACGAGCATGCTTATGAGATGGCGATTGAAAAGATGATGGGTATTGATGTGCCTATCCGTGCGCAATATATACGCGTGATGTTCGACGAAATTACTCGTGTATTAAATCAC
>JANLZY010000425.1:0-8466 GCA_031359365.1 Methylotenera sp.
CTAGATTACGTAATAGTTTGCCAGCATCAGCCATATTTTTTAAGTGTGGGTAATGACCACCGACATGTTTAATTAGTCGCTCGTCTTTGAGTGGTATTGGATTTTCAGATATGAGTTTGTCACTCAATGCAAAATCAAACACAGATTTAATACAGCCACGTGTTTTTTCCATAAACTCTAAAGCACCACGCTTTTGCATAATCATTAAATATTTACGCACTAACTGATTATCAATTTCACTCATGGGGTGTTTACCAATCACGCCATAAACATTAGCGTTAAAAGTTTGTTTGATTTTTAGGTGTGTTGTTGGTGCGAGTGTGCGCGCTTTAATTGCCAGCCAATGCTTTGCAACTTTCTAAAAGGCATTATCAGCATATTTAGCTTTTTGGTGCTTAACCTGCTTTGCTTCAAATACAGAGTCGATATGGTCATGCTTAACCTGTTTACGCTTTTCACGTGAATGCTCACGCACTTCACTTAAGGTCGATTCAGGATAAGTGCCTAACTGAATTAATTTAGCCTTGCCGTGTAATGTGGTGTGTTACTGAAAGTATTTGCTGCCATTAGGATGTATTAGCAATAATAAGCTATTGCCGTCACTAAGCGTATATTGCTTCCTTTCAGGCTTTGCAACTTTGATTGTTAAGTAGTCAAATAAGTCCGCGTTTAACTTTGCCATATCAATCCGTACAAAACGTACAAAAAATTATTCAGATATGGTTTTGTACGATTTTTTGTACATATTGTATATGTGACATTATGATACGCTGTGAGGCGTTAAATTAAGCAAATACATTGAATTTATTGGGATTTTATACGAAGAAAAACTACAACTTGGTGCCGACGGAGAGACTCGAACTCTCACGACTATTCGTCACAACCACCTCAAGGTTGCGTGTCTACCAATTCCACCACGACGGCATTTTCTGAGACCAATCTCAGAATATCTAACTATTTTGGTATATCTTGCGCGGGCACTACTGGGGGCGTAACAATATCAGCTTTTGCTGCTGGAGCAGTTGAATTTACAACCGCACTTTTCTCAGCCATCGCTTTAATCACACTTCCATCACCTTCTTTATGACTAGACATATAGGCTAAGGTTAAACTTGTAGTGAAGAATATCAACACAAAAACCGCCGTTGCGCGGCTCATAAAGTTAGCCGAGCCAGACACACCAAATAAGCTGCCAGATGCGCCGCTACCAAATGAAGCGCCCATATCAGCGCCTTTGCCGTGCTGCAAAAGCACCAAGGCAATTACGCCAAGCGCTGCAATCACATGAATTACTAATACTAATTTTTCCATTTTCCACCTAAAGCTATTTAATTTTTACAACCAGTACAGAACCCATGCCGCAATAATTTGTTACGCCTTTTAGGCTACAACGCGACATATTTGTTCAAATTCTTTTGCATTTAATGAGCACTTGCCGATAAGACCTCCGTCTATATCCTGCATAACGAATAATTGTACCGCATTTTGCGGGTTTACGCTGCCCCCATAGAGGATTTTCATACTTGCTGCAGCCTCTTTATCTAGCACGGCAACCTTGCCACGAATAAATTCGTGCATGCTTTGCGCTTGATCAGAACTTGCAGCTAGACCTGTACCAATAGCCCAAATCGGCTCATATGAAACCACTGATTTAGCAAATACGGCTGCGCCATATGTGTTGATAATAGTATCTAATTGCTTACCAACCACCATTTGCATGACGCCTGCTTCGCGCTCAATCAAGGTTTCACCTACACACAAGATAGGTATTAAACCATGTGCTTGCGCTTGAACGAATTTAGTGGCGATATTTTCATCTGATTCACAATAGGCTGTTGCACGTTCCGAATGGCCAATAATCACATACCTTGCACCAAAGTCTTTAATCATTGCGGCACTCACTTCACCTGTATGTGCACCTACCGCGTCTTTACTTAGATTTTGTGCACCCCAAGCAAGATTAGTATTTTGCAACATGGATTGTGCTTGCGCCAAATAAGGGTATGGCACACAAACAGCAACATCAGTATTTTTAAGGGATGATAGCTGATCAATGTAAGCTTGAAACAACCGCTTATTTTCGGCCAGATTGCCATGCATTTTCCAATTGGCAACGACTAATTTTTTACCCATGCTAACCTTAGTTGATATTTACAAACAGGATTTTACATTTTTAATTGTGGATAGTCATCGTTTAACTAGACGTTAAGATTAACTAGGCAGAGTGTGAGCTTAATTGATTAATGATATTCCGCGCCTCAATCGCAACCTCTGATGCAGCAAGACCTACAGGGCCAACTCCTTTTGCAACTAGTGCATCAGCTGCCGCTCCATGTACAAAAACACCTAACTTAGCTGCATTTAAGCCACTTACACCCTGTGCTAAAAAGCTACCAATAATGCCACTCAGCACATCCCCTGTACCTCCACTAGCAAGGCCAACATTGCCTGTGGTGTTAATAAAGTAATTGCCGTCATCTTGCGCCACTATGGTATTGGCGCCTTTAAGCACACAAGTGCTATTCAAAGTATAAGCTAACTTAATCGCGCTTTCCGCTCGACTTTTCTGAACATCTTCACTGGTAATCCCTAGCAATCTAGCGGCTTCTCCAGCGTGAGGCGTAACGACTGTTTCAGCGAAACGATTTTTGCAAATTGCAGTTAAGTGCGGATGCTTGGCGATTAAATTAAGTGCATCCGCATCTATTAAAATCTTTAAATTTTGACTCAACCAAAACTCCAACAATTCAACCGCTTCTTGTGATTGACCAAGCCCAGGGCCAATCACAACAGAATCTAGTTGCGCCAATTTGGTTAAATCAGCCGGTTTGCGAAACATAATTTCGGGGTGCAGCATATCGACACTAGGCGCATTACTTGATAAGCAAGCCGCATAAACTCGCCCCGCCCCACTCAATAAAGCAGCTCTTGCTGATAAAAATACAGCTCCCACCATGCTTGCATCACCACCAATAATCGCAAGACTACCGAACGTGCCTTTATGTGCATCAACTTTACGTGCTGGCAAAGTGTTTCCCAGCACACTTTGTACTAACAAATGAGGGTTAGATTGTGCTGTTTTGATAATATCAAATCCTAAAGTTTGCTAAAGATTGTAAGATAAATTCATAAGCTTGTTTAATGGCCAAAAGTAGAACTGGGCTGCTAATTAGGCTTTAATTAACGCTAAGACTGAAGGCTCACACGCTATTATAGTCACAAAGTCAGCCATAAAATTTACTCAGTCCGTATTGGAGGTATTTTATACGACTACTCGTAGCTAAGACAAACCAGAATCACATAACATTGCTATAGGTGAGAATATTTTATGATGAATGTACTTTATATTGTTTGGAAACCACATGATGATATTGGGGTTCCCATTATTGATGAGCAACATCGCGCGATTGTTGCCACCATTAACTCACTTTACTATTTCATCCAAGAGGGTTGGGGGCTTTCTGCGCTTGCACCAACGCTCAATATTATTAAAAGCTATTCTAGCTTTCACTTTAAAACTGAAGAGGGCATATTATCTAAAGCAGGATATAAAGAGTTACATAAGCACATTATGGCTCAAAAGCAATTCACAAAAGATGTAGACGCTGCTGCCCAAGAAGCCGTCGCCTATAAAGATGCTTTTATATTACTTAAATTTTTAAAAGATTGGTGGATATCCCATCTAAAGCAAGAGCACCTCGAATACGCCGCTAGCCTTGATACGCTAAAAGAAAAAAGTGACGATTAATCAGATTCAGACCACTACATAACGCAGATTCAGTTGCACTTTTTGCGTACCGTTATAACTATTGGTTTGCAACTGATAAGCGACTTGAATTGTGTTTGGTAAAAACTCGGCGTGATTAAAATAAATCGCATCAATGACACTTGCATCTTTTTTTAGGCTAAGTTTAAGATGTTTCTCACCCAACAAACGCTGATTCAGCACTTCAAATTCATCATAGAACAATGGTGGTGCAAAACCCTGCCCCCACACTTGACTCTCCAACGTTTGCGCGATGGCAAAGGTCATTTCGCTTTTGCTCAAACTACCGTCCACCTCTAACACGGACTCCAAATCGGCTTCAGTAATCAAGCTCCCCACTACAGCTTCAAAGCTTTGATTGAACAATTCAAAATCAGCCTGTTTAATAGTAAGGCCAGCAGCCATGGCGTGCCCACCAAACTTTAAAATTAAATCTGGTTGATGTTTGCTGAGTAAATCAAGCGCATCGCGTAAATGCAAACTAGCAATAGAGCGGCCTGAGCCTTTAAGCAAGCCATCACCAGCATTAGCAAAGGCAATCACAGGTCGGTGATAGCGTTCTTTAATCCGCGACGCTAAAATACCAATGACGCCTTGGTGCCAATTTTCCTGATAAATGCTGATGGCAAATTGATTATCGATATTAATCTCTTCCAACGACAGGCTTGCGCCATCCTGCATGTCAGCTTCTATGCTGCGACGCTGCACGTTTAAATCTTGCAATCGCTGTGCAATAGTTGTGGCTTCAAGCTCAGATTCAGCGAGTAAACATTGTATGCCTAAGGTCATATCGTCAAGTCTGCCAGCGGCGTTCAAGCGCGGACCTACATAAAAACCTAAATCTTGTGCATTGGTGCTTGGCGGTTGGCGCCCTGCAACTCTTAATAACGCCAATATACCTTGCGAACAAGCACCCGCGCGGATTCTGCGCAAGCCTTGCTCCACTAGAATGCGATTGTTGTCGTCAAGCTTAACTAGATCCGCCACTGTACCCAATGCAACTAAATCGAGTAACTCAGTTAAATTTGGCTCTGGCTTTTCTACAAAAAGACCTCGCTCTCGCATCTCCGCACGCAAACCGAGTAAGCAATAGAACATGACGCCTACGCCCGCCAGATTCTTGCTAGGGAAACTACAACCATGTTGATTAGGATTAATAATACAAGCGGCTTCTGGTGTGACCTGACCTGGCAAATGATGGTCAGTTATCAGCACTTGTATGCCTAACTCATTCGCTGCAGTTACACCCTCTACACTAGCAATACCGTTATCGACGGTAATAATCACATCCGGGTTTTGTGTAGCGGCTAACGCTACAATTTCTGGCGTTAAACCGTAACCGTACTCAAAACGATTGGGTACTAAAAAATCGACCATTGCGCCAAAGGCTTTAAGTCCTTTCACGGCGACAGCCGTTGCTGTGGCACCGTCTGCGTCATAATCACCAATTACCAGTAATTTTTTATTGGTTTGAATCGCATCTGCCAATAACTTTGCCATGGCTACGTTATTGGTAAGCGTATTGGGAGGCAACAGATTGCTTAAATTAATGCTTAGTTGATTTGCATCGTGAATGCCTCGCGCAGCCAACAATCGCGCCATCAGCGATGATGCGCCAGAGGCCTGCAAAGTCTGCACTGCTTGAGATGGAATATTACGTTGTACAATTTTGGTCATTTAGATTCTGTCATTCCAGATATTGCATGATAGCTTTTGGTTTTCGCCAAAACTTATAAACATCTAAGGGCTTGTACACAACCACTAAGCATTTTTCATAAAAACCTAAATTCAAAGTGAGTTGCTCAATTTGCTTATTCTTTAGTGCGGCAATTAGGGGTAAAAACCAAGCGTCATCTAAGTGACTAGCTTGAGAATGATTGCTTTGTGGAAGTGCTATCCGCACATGCTTTGCCGTACTGTGCAAAATTTTATCTAAACTCGAAGGTACCGGCTGGCAAGCTATATTCGCCCATGTTGCCAAGCCTTGGTTTAAAACATCATTCGCGATGATTAAATCAACATGATGTTGCAAGGCTTTAAATGCTGGCATAACGCCACCACCCGACAACCAAACACTATTCACCACAAGCTCACCACTAAATTCACGTGCTTCATTGGCTCGATGATCATGCAATAGCATTTGCACTTCATTCAATATGGATTTCCACTTTGCGGAATCTACACCTTGCGGCATAAAGTGATGCACGTTTTTATCCATAGCAACGCTGGGCAAGGTTGTTGTAATCTGCGCAACTTTACCCGCATGCAAATACCATGCGCCTGATTTTCCAATAAAGAATACCAAGCCATCTTGCGCAAAATGCGCATTCAAACTGGCAACCATCAGCGCTGCATGTTCTGGCTTTATGAACAACGGTGCGGGTTCACTTAGACTAAAACAATCTCGCTGCATCACAAAGTGCACTGAGTCGGCTCGTAGCCAATAACTGTTGCCAACATCTAAGCCATCTGCAGCGGCACTAATGGCGGCAATAGGCAAGTCGCCCTTTTCATTTAATCCAAATTGCTGACAAATTAAGGCTTCTAGCGGTATATTTAATTGTGCAACTTGAGCTTTAGCTAGTAAGCACGACAATGCACTTGTGTTCTGCAAGTTGGCTAACTCATGATTTAAAATGCAATCTACCGTTAATTTCACACAAGACTCATCTCAATAATATCTATAGGCTAGATTTTACTTGCAAGCATGATTACATGGGAGATTTTGCATGGGAAATTCTGAAATATAAAAAACCCAGCAACCTTTTTGGGGCTACTGGGTTTAATGATTGCCTAGCTTTATGGGCTAGACTAATGAACGACTATACCTTTAGGCTCATTCAAGTCCAGTCTTAATAGTAACGGCCATCACCACGGTCGTCATCATGTCTATCCCAACCGCGGCGGCCATGGTCACGGTGTTCACGACGGTCATGGTCATTATCCCAGCCGCTGTTATTATAAGTAGCAGGCTCCACATAACTAATTTGCGAAACTGCACGGCTACGTGGCTCTATTGCTACATTTACATCAATATATCGACCAGGTTGCTCATTCGTCACAGTACTATAAGTTCTACCGTTGTACTCATAGTTGATTAAATAGCCTGTAGTAACACTTTGCCAATTATCAACTTGGTAGCAATTTTGCACTGGCACGCTACGTGTACTACCATAACCACGTTGATTATTCGCAATACTGCTACCTGCAATGGCACCCACACCAGCACCTACCGCAGCAGCTGCAACACGACCATTACCACGACCTACCGTATTGCCTAGCAAACCACCAGCAATACCACCAATAATCGCACCAGCCATAGAATTATTACCACCATTGCTATAACTTTGTTGTTGATATTCTGTACGACATTCTTGGCGCGGCGCATTTACACGCTCCACTTGAGGTGTTGATGAAAGCACGCGAGCTGTATCAGCATATTGATCAGCCATCGCTGGCACTGCAAACGCAGCAGTCAATAAAGCTGGTACTAACATTTTTACTCGCACGTTTTTTACAAAACTCATTTTATTTCTCCTTTTGTCTAACTTACTTTGATAACTTAAGTTAAGTAGCTAGAACTTAGTTACGCCTAATTAGCGCGATAGATTGAATTTAAAATTGAAATTTTCTAAACTCAATCTCTGCGATTTATTTTGCAGATGGTGAGTTAACGCGTCTATTTTCTGTTTGGACTACAGATAATTGTTAAGAATTTGTAACTAATGATTTTCATTAGAGAAACTAACTGACCAACAAACAGTCCTAATTGTAGTTATTTATCGCTATGTGACATGAGTTACAAAGTATTAGCAATCAAGAGTGAATAATGCATCTAACTGTTTAACCATAAAGCAGAACATTGGAGAACTATAATGAATATAATCAAACAATTAACGATAGTCATCGGGCTAATGCTAAGTAGCTACTCTTACGCCGCAGAGTTTAATAATCAATGTACCAATGGTTTATCACAAGGCATCTCATTTACGACTAACTGTGAAATTAAAGAAGTATTTGGTGGTAAAACTTATTGCTTCAGTGGTGAGGCCGCAAGAGCAGCATTTTTAGCCAATCCGCAAGAAGTCATCAATAAAGCGAGTGCCTTTTATTCCAAAAATGCAGATAAAGCAGTTAAAGATGTTGAAACAGAACGTGAAAAAATCAGCCAAGCCGATGCACTTAAGCAAATTAACAGCTCAACTTGTGACTTAAGTAATAAAGACGCCGGCTATTTAGAGTTCGATAAAATGGATTTACGTCATTGCAAAATGGTCAATACCAGCTTCTTCGGCGCTTATTTACGCGGTGCAAATCTAAGTGGCGCCAATATGCAAAAGAGCTATTTGAACCTTGCTAGACTTGAAGATGCCAACTTAAGCGGCGCTGATTTAACTGACGCCACTATATTTCAAGCAATCTTCGATAAAACCAACTTTCAAGGGGCAAATCTCACGAATGCACGCATGATAGGTACATTAGGCAACGTCAACATGAGCGATGCTACCGTCATTAGAGGTCGCTTTGGTTTAGATATTGGCAACCAACCGATGGGCGCGATGCGCTTTGATGCGATTGGCGGAAAATTCGCCCACACTAATTTTGAAGGTGCGGACATCAATCGTTCTAACTTCAGATTTGCAGATTTTAGAGGCGCAAACTTACGCAACACCGATTTGTTCCGCGCTGATTTTAGCAAG
>JANLZY010000463.1:0-4302 GCA_031359365.1 Methylotenera sp.
CGCATGGCGTGGCAAACATCATATGCATGAAGTTTTCAGCATAGTTAAGATGATTTTGCGGGTACATAAATGGCTGTCCCAAGTTGTATTTATAGCTCCAAGCCGCAATCGTTGGGACTTTTGCTAATAAGCGATGCGCAGAAATCTCGCGATGTTTCGCGTCACGAATATCCATCGCATCAAAATAGAAAGCTGACAGTGAGCCTACAACACCAACCATGACCGCCATTGGGTGAGCGTCACGTCTGAAGCCGCGGAAGATATTGCTTAACTGATCATGCAGCATAGTGCTACCACTGATTGTGTCAGTAAACTCCTTTGTTTGGGTGGCATTTGGTAACTCACCATGCAACAATAGGTATGAAACTTCCATGAAATTGCAGTGTTCAGCTAACTGCTCAATCGGATAACCTCGATAGTAAAGTAGACCTTCTTCACCATCAATAAAAGTAATGTTAGAGTTACAGGCGGCGGTAGACAAAAACCCAGGGTCGTAAGTGAATACGCCGTGTTTGCCTAGGCTGCGAATATCAATGACATCGTTGCCAAGGGTGCTAGTCAGAATCGGCAGTTCTATAGGGGTTGCACCGTTATCAAACGTAAGGGTGGCTTTTGTTGCTTTGGTCATGTTGGCGCGCCTTGTAGGTTAGTCTAGAGTTAAATTAATTATACTTTATAGATATGCATAATTGCTTAATCAAACGTAGCTAAATCACAAGAAGATGAGCTGAAGTTAAATCTTAGTCGCTAACGTCAGCGTTGATAGATAGCACCCAAGATCCGCGCGCCTTTCGCGCCAGTGACTTCTGGCAAGCTGGCTGTTTGTTTGTTCAGGCAAAGTTCAGCTAACCATGCGAAGGCGACTGCCTCTACCCAATCAACTCCGATGCCAAGTTGATCGGTAGTTTCAATTTTTACATCGCCCAATAGGCCTTGTAATTGCTTTATCAGCAAGGCATTATGTGCACCGCCGCCGCATAGATAGACTTCATCAACGCCTCTACAATGTTCTAGAAGTGCGTTATGAATAGAGTGTGCGGTGAGTGAAACTAAAGTAAACGCAACATCTTCAGGCGCGTAATCGCGACCCGCCAAGTGCTCTGCCAGCCATGCGTCATTAAATAAGTCACGCCCAGTACTTTTAGGTGGCATTAAGGCAAAGTAGGGTTCTGCAAGCATGACTGATAATAACGGTGCAATGAGTTGCCCAGTGCTAGCCCATGTACCATTGGCATCATAGTTTAAGTTTTTATGTTGTTTAATCCATGCATCAAGCAACATATTGCCTGGACCAGAATCAAAGCCGATTAAATCGCTGTTGCTGCCAAGGTAGGTGATGTTGGCAATGCCACCGATATTGATCACAGCGCGATTGAGTTGAGGATGTGCAAATATTGCTTGGTGGAAAGCAGGTACTAATGGCGCACCTTGGCCACCGGCAGCAATGTCTCTGCTTCTAAAATCGGCTATCACAGTAATACCTGTGAGCTCAGCTAACAGTGCGGGGTTGCCAATTTGCAAGGTGAACCCCAGTTCTGGTCTGTGTCTTATGGTTTGACCATGGCAGCCAATTGCGGAAATCTCGTTTGGGGATAATGTTGCGATGGCTAGTAATTGATTAACGGCATTTGCATATAGTCTAGCCAATGTATTAGCCATTAGCGCCGTAGTTTCTAGCTCATTTTCTGTTGGGTGCTGTAGCGCTAAAATTTGCGCACGAAGCTCAGGCGGGTAAGCTAAGAAGTGTGTTTGCAGCACATTGGGCTTGTGTGTACTTTGAAATTCGACTAGCGCAGCATCTACTCCATCAAGGCTGGTGCCAGACATTAGCCCAATGAAAAGTGCGCCAGCCATGATATTTAGAGTGAGTTGCTAAAGCTTGGTTATTCTAATGCGGCAATATTGCTGTTTCCAAGCAAATCTATTTGCGCAGTTAATTCACGGCTAATTGCATCAAATGCCACTTTGTTCTGACCAGTAATCGGGTCAGCTTTAGGTAAAGCAACTGTCATAGGGTCTCTATGTTCACCATTCACCATAAATTCATAATGTAAATGCGGGCCTGTGGCTAAACCTGTCATACCTACAAAGCCAATTATCTCACCTTGTGCAACTTTTTCGCCTCTATGCAAGCCATCGGCAAAGCGCGATAGATGACCGTACACAGTACTGACGCCGCTTTCATGTTTGAGCACAATTACATTGCCATAACCGCCTTTTTGACCAACAAAATCGACAACCGCATCCCCCGAGGCTTTAACGCGTGTGCCTGTAGGTGCAGCTAAATCAACGCCTTGGTGCGCTTTAATGCGTTGCAAGATTGGGTGGAAACGACCAGTGCTGAAGCCAGAGCTAACGCGCGTAAACTCCAAGGGTGAACGTAAAAATGATTTATGCAGGCTTTTACCATCGGGTGTGTAGTATTGCATTTCACCTGTCGCATCGCGATAACCAATGGCTTGGTAAGTCTTGCCATTGTTCACAAATTCAGCGGCTAGCACAGCACCTGTTTTTACTAGTTCACCTTCATCGTAGCTACCTTCGTAAATCACGTTGAAGTGGTCGCCACGACGTAAATCTGTATTAAAGTCAATTTGGCTTTCAAACATTTCAGCAACCTGTATGGCAACATCATCAGGGATGTTGGCGTCATCAGTCGCACCAAACAAAGAACTTTTGATTTTTGCTGATTTTAAAATCGGGCGAATTTCTAACTTGTGGATGACTTTACTGGCGGTATAGCCAGAAGGTGTTTGCTCAATATTAATGAATTGATCAGTATCTAATTGATACTCTAGTGAAATTAAATTGCCATCACCATCTGTTTGCGCTTCCATATTATGGCTAGGTTTTAATGCGGAAGTAATTTCGCTAGCAACGGCATCGCTGCGTATAAAGTTGATTGCATCACGGTTATGAACGTTTAAGCGAGACAATAGATTGTTCAACGTATCATCCCGGCGCACATGATCTTTATACCAAAAATGTTGTTCAGCAACATTTGTTTGAGTATTCGCCACGCTAGGTAATGCAATCTCTTCAATCACGGTAGCAGTTGCAATAGTCCCCGTTAACGTTTGTGGCGCAATACCGAAAGCAGCATAAATGCCAAATAAAGGTAAGCAAGAAATAGCTAAAATCCAGCGCAATTTAAGCTTGCGTTCAGCTTTATCGGCGATTTGCGCTAAAATAGCGCTTTGCTCATAAGCTGGTGTTAAATTCTGTTTAGTTGAACTATCAAATTCAACGTTGTGTTGACTAGGCTCGTTAATATCCACGGGCTGACCTCTAAAAGAGTTGATACGGTTTTGGATAATAACAGAAAACTCAATTAGAACAAGTAAATGAACTGTAAATGTTAATCGCTTACAGTAAAGATTAAGGATGTAAATTAAGTGAATATTAACGACGTAAGTACCGATATCAAGCAGCAGCTTGCAGTCATTAAGCGTGGCGCGGATGAGCTTTTAATTGAAGCTGAGCTTATCGAGAAGTTAAAAAAAGGCCAGCCACTTAGAATTAAAGCAGGTTTTGATCCTACCGCACCTGATCTGCATTTAGGGCATACCGTACTGATTAATAAGCTACGTCAATTTCAAGAGCTTGGTCATCAGGTGTTGTTCTTAATTGGTGACTTTACTGGCATGATAGGCGATCCCACTGGTAAAAGTACCACGCGCCCGCCGCTAACCGCAGAGCAAGTGCAAGAGAACGCTAAGTCATACACAGCGCAGGTATTTAAAATCCTGAAGCCAGAACAAACCGAGGTAGTTTTTAACTCTAAATGGCTCACTGAGTTAGGTGCGGCTGGTATGTTGAAACTTGCGGCTAGCCACACCGTGGCGCGCATGTTGGAGCGTGATGACTTTACTAAAAGATATAAAGCTAATCAGCCAATCGCGATTCATGAGTTTTTATATCCTTTACTACAAGGCTACGACTCTGTTGCATTAAAAGCTGATGTTGAATTGGGCGGTACAGACCAGAAATTCAACCTTCTAATGGGGCGCGAGCTACAAAAGCAAGCAGGCATGTCGCAACAGTGTGTGCTCACCATGCCGTTGCTAGAAGGTTTGGATGGCGTGAATAAAATGTCCAAATCGCTCGGTAACTATATAGGTATCGCCGAAGCACCAGAAGTCATCTTCGCAAAAATCATGTCTATTTCAGATGACTTGATGTGGCGGTATATAGAGCTGCTCTCGTTTGAGAGCTTAGAAACCGTTGCCAAATGGAAGGCCCAAGTGGCTTCAGGTGAAAATCCACGCAATATTAAAGTAGGTTTCGCGCAAGAAATCGTCG
>JANLZY010000472.1:0-2540 GCA_031359365.1 Methylotenera sp.
AATTAAAGCGCCAATCATAGTCGCGCTTACCGAACCTAAAGCCATACGCGAACCTTTCAGTGACGAAGCGCTTAAAAGACCTTTACCTACCGCTAAAACGACTGCAAAAACTGCTGAAAAAAGTACCGAGAAGCCTGCTGATAAATCTGTAGCAACTACGCCAGCAAACAAGTCTGCCACCGCATCTACATCTAACAGCAAGCCTGATACCAAAATAGACACCAAACCGAATGCTGATGTAAAACCAAGCGCTGATTCAAGCGAAGATATTGATTGGGCGTGGCCAACTAAAGGCAAGGTCGTTGCAAACTTTAATGAGGCTAGCAATAAAGGGCTTGATATCGCTGGCAGTTCAGGTCAGGCAATTACTGCCGCTGCCGCTGGCAAGGTGATTTATAGCGGCTCAGATTTACGCGGTTACGGTAAATTAGTCATTATTAAACATAATGCTAATTACTTATCGGTTTACGCGCACAATAGCTTAATAATGGTTAAAGAAGGTCAGCAAGTGAGCCGCGGTCAGAAAATTGCCGAAATGGGTGACACCGACAGCAATTCAGTAAAGTTACATTTTGAGATTCGCCGCCAAGGTAAATCTGTAGATCCAAGTAAATATCTAGCTTCTAATTAACATTGATTTAGTTAAAACTCAAACTGATAAGCTTTAAATATTAAGGAATTCAATATGGCCAAGCAGCAACCAAATGATAAGGTAGATCCGAATAAATACCTCAAAAATAAGGATATTGCCCCTGAAAGTAAGTTGGGTGTTTTAGCTGCAATGGGGCGTATGGGCCTGATGCTGCTTGGTATTGTTGGAATTGCCATGGAGTTTTTTAGCGATGATGGCATACTAAAAAAAATACTGGGTAAATTATTTGAATCCACTACAAGTATGATGATGATTCCAGTGATTATTTTTGTGTTGTGGCTGCTTAATCGCTGGATGAGTTCTGGAAGTAAATCTGAAACTAAGAAAAGTGGTGATGTACCGATGTATGTGATGATGCTCATTGGCGCATATTATTTGTTCAGATTAATTACGACAGGTTCTTTCTAACAACATACTACACAGCTAATAAAAAAGCGGCTTAGAGCCGCTTTTTTTATTTTAATCTATGATTTACCACTAGTTAGCTTTTTTAGCTTCCTCTGCGTAATAAGCACGCACTTCTGTCATATCAAAATCACGTGCCCATTGAATAATTGCGTCTAATGCTGGAGCGCCAATTTCACCGACTTGCGCATGAATACCAGCTTGCTCACGAATGACCAAAACACCTGGAATCTGATTCACTTCAAAATACTCACCAATTTCAGGATCTGTTTCAGTATTGACCATACCAAATACAATATCAGGATTTTTTGCAGCAGCAGCTTCAAATGTTGGCGTAAATGCTATACATGGATCACACCATGGTGCCCAAAAATCAACAATAATAAAATTATTGCCTTCGATTGTTTCTTTAAAATTTTCTTTGTTGAGTGCAACAACCGCCATGACTAGATCCTAAATTTAATTGATTAATTTGATGATTTAAGTAACTTGTAAATAATTTGTAACTATCAGACTAGATTTTAGCAGACCTAACAGGTTTAGTTAAGCCCAGTCGGCTTTAACTAAACCCTAAAATGCTAGTTAATCAAGTATTTAATGTTAGTTAACCTACTTATTAATCGGCTGATCCCAGCCATTGGCAAAAAACAATTCGTTTAATGGGCGACGTGAGCGTGGCGCAGTTTCACGTGCTAATGGTTCCCCAGTCACCGTTGCAATATCTACAGCATAGCCAACGCAAACCATCGCCATAGGCGTGAATTGCGCTGGAATACTGAATTTTTCACGTGTTAGATCCGCATTAAAACCACCCATTTGATGTGCCATCAAACCCATACTTGAGGCTTGTAAGCATAGGTTTTCGGCAGCTGCACCTGTGTCATATTGCGCCCAACGATTAGGTTGCTGATTATGATTAAACAAACTACCCGCACACACTAATAAAAGTACAGAAGCATCTTTCACCCAAGCTTGGTTACTTGGTGCTAAGCAGTCAAACGCTTGTTGCCAAGCTGCTGCATCTGTATTTTTATCCCACACAATAAAGCGCCATGGTTGATCACCAAAGCAAGATGGCGCCCAGCGAGCCGCTTCAAGCAAGGCAGTAATCTGCTCTGTGCTAACAGGTTTTGCAGCATCGTAGGCACGACCACTCCAACGGTTAGCTAGTGTTTCATCAATGTTGACTTGTGTGATTGCTGGATTGTGCATGAAGGTTTTTACTCCAAATTAGTCGTTTAAAAAAGGATAATCAGTGTAACCTTTTTCACTTCCGCCATAAAAAGTATTTGAATCTGCTTCATTGAGTGCAGCATCAGTTTTATAGCGTTGCACTAAATCTGGATTAGCGATAAATGGCACACCATAAGCAATCGCATCAGCTTGACCGTTAGCAATTGCCGCGTTACCACGCGCTTTGTCATATCCTAAATTAGCTAAGTAAGCGCCTTTGAACATTTGACGTAATGCCGCAAAATCAAAC
>JANLZY010000477.1:0-2005 GCA_031359365.1 Methylotenera sp.
CCCAAGTTTGGCTGTCGCTTCTGCCAGTAAATCGCGCTCACCAACAAAACAGTTATTCTGTATGTAATGTATTTGCACTCTAGCGCGGGCAAGTTCAATCTCTCCGTTGATTTCACTGCTTGGCGTGGCGGGTCTAGGCAATAAACTCATGATGCTGCTTTCAAATGTATTCCAGCGTATGGCTGCTGGAATGCTATTCTTTACATCATCAGAGAAAACAAGCTGCTCGTATGCTGCTATAGGATTGTGCCTTTTATTAGATGGTAAGTATGCGCACAAAGATTGCCAAGGTTCTGGAAAGAACGCCTGTACTTGCCCTAAAAACCAATTTAGTTCAGAAGGGCGGCTTAAGAAAATGCCGCGCAGTATTAAACCTGTTACTCTGTTTGTGTGTGCTAATGCGTAAGCCAAAGCTAAGGTACTGCCCCATGAGCCGCCGAATACTAACCACTTGTCAATGTTTAGCGCTGCACGAATCGCGTCAATATCACACACTAAGTCATCCGTAGTATTTTGCTTAACCTCACCTTGCGGACTGCTTCTACCGCAGCCACGTTGGTCAATTAAGATAATGCGATAGTGTGCGGGGTCAAAAAAACGACGTTGTGTAGGACTGCATCCGCTGCCTGGGCCTCCATGTAAAAAAACGACCGGACTGCCTATGGGATTTCCACAAACTTCATAATAGATTTCATGAAGGTTTCCTACTTTTAACGTGAATTTCTCAAAATTATTGACTTCAGGATACAAATTGTAAGTTTTATTTTGCATGGCTAAAAAGATGCTTTCTAATTGATTTTAAATGACTTTTAGTAAATATTAACATTATCCAGTCTAACGCTAAACACTTATTTTTAAAAATGCAGAACTAATTGTAAGTAAATTGTAACTAATGTATTGCAATTCGTGTGTGACTAGAATATAGTGCTGTACGCACATGAAAATGTGATGAGAAATAGTATCAATTAGTTGCTAGAAAATTTGAGATAACATCAAAAACTTCAACAAGTAAAAGAGATTATTTATAAACCCTTAGTAGTTCAACTTTGGAGATTAATATGCAAATCAACAAGATCAAATTAGCATTAGGTTTGGTTGCAGGTCTATCAGCGGCTTTGCCAATGGTAGCTTCAGCAGCAGCAGACCAAGAAGCAGCAATTAAAAATGCAAACAACTGGGCAGCGCCACGTGGCGACTACACAAACCAAGCGCACAGTGCTTTGGCTCAAGTAAACAAAGGTAACGTTAAAAACCTTAAAGCAGCATGGACATTCGCTACTGGTGTAAACCGTGGTCACGAAGGTTCACCAGTTGTTGTAGGTAACATGATGTATGTACATACAGCATTCCCAAACAACGTATACGCTCTTGACTTAAACGACAATCAAAAAATCGTATGGTCATATTTCCCAAAACAAGATCCATCAGTACAAGCTGTACTATGTTGCGATAACGTTTCACGTGGTTTAGGCTACGGCGACGGTAAAATCTATCTACAACAAAATGATGGTAACTTGGTTGCTTTAGACGCTAAAACTGGCGCTAAAGTATGGTCAGTATTGGTAAATGATCCAAAAGTTGGTGCTACAAACACTAATGCTCCACACGTAATCAAAGATAAAGTGTTAACTGGTTGTTCAGGTGCTGAGTTCGGTGTACGTTGCTTTATCGCTGCGTATAACTTAAAAGATGGTTCTTTAGCATGGAAAGCATACTCAACAGGTCCAGATTCTGAAGTGTTGATTGGTGCAGATTTCAATAAAGAAAATCCACAATACAGTGCATTGTCAGTTTACCAAGATGTAAACGGCGGTAACAAACAAGGCGGTTCATTCGCTGCATTGCCAAATGACCAAATCAAAATTGGTGAAAAAGATCTTGGTACACGTACATGGTTAAAACCACAAGCAGTTAAAGATGGTTGGCAACATGGTGGTGGCTCTGTATGGGGCTGGTGGCCGTATGATGCACGTACAAACTTGGTTTACTACGGAACAGGTAACCC
>JANLZY010000496.1:0-3548 GCA_031359365.1 Methylotenera sp.
GTGTTGTAGGATGCGATCCATATTTGCATTAAACGAATCCTCTTCGAATAGTGCAACCACTTCGCTGAACGGATGCATTAAATCCGATACTTCCAATTCTCTGAAATCGATGGCCTGTGCGAGCACTTTCCATTCATCATCGCTAAACTCATCACTGGCGCGTGAACTGCGCAAAATCAGCTTTAACTCTTCTGAAGAGTAATGTGAGTCGTGACCCGCTTTGGTTTTTAGCTTCAAAGCACTGATCACAATATTTGAGCTTTGGTTAAGCAGCCAAATAGCAGGAAACATCAGCCAATAAAATGCATATAAAGCAGGCGCTGTCCAAATGCCGACTCTTTCGGACATGCGAATGGCCAATGATTTTGGCACCAGTTCGCCAAGTACGATATGCAAATATGAAATGGTAAAAAAAGCAAAAATGAAGGCGATACTGTGAATGAGTTTTTGACTAGAAACGCCAATATGTAAGAGCAAGGGTTCGATTAGCGCTGCAAAAGCAGGCTCGCCTATCCAGCCTAGCCCGAGTGAAGATAATGTGATGCCTAGCTGGCAGGCAGATAAGTAGGTATCTAAATTGGCATGAACTTTAGCTAACATTCTGCCGCGCCAGCCTAAGGTTTTTGCAATCGTGCGTACACGTGTGTTGCGAAGTTTGACTAGGCTAAATTCGGCTGCAACAAAAAAACCATTAAGTAATACTAATAGAAATGCGATAAAAATTAATAAAAAATGAGTGCTCATGTCGCCTTAGGCTTCTAAATTCAGTTGTAGTAATTGTCGTAGCAATGGCACAGTGACGGGTTTTTTAGTCGTGAGAGACCATTCGTCTAGGGCATCAAGTGTTGCCATTAATGTCGATAAATCGCGTCTAAGGTAACGTAAGCAGTAATCCACGACTTCGGTGGGTAAGCGTATACCACGCTCCGCTGCATGATTTTGCAGCGCCAAAGCTTTTTCGGCATCGTTGAGTGGATGTAGCTGATAGACCAAACCCCAAGCCAGGCGGGTAGCCAAATCGTCACGCAGTCCCATTTGAGTTGGCGCATGTAAGCCGGCGGTAATTAGCGCGCCGCCACTTTCTTTAAGCTGATTGTAAGTGTTGAATAAATCAATTTGTGCATCATTGTTTAGCAGGTGTGCATTGTCTACCACCCTCATGCCTATTGACTCGCAGGCTGATAGCAAATGGCTTTTACCGCTACCTGTTTCGCCCCATAGGTAGATAAATTTTGACTGAGCAGAATTGCTAGCGACTGCGTTTAAACTAGCAAGTGCCTCTTCATTGCGCCCAGCGATAAAGTTAAGTAGCGTGGGCGGAGCCGCAGGTTTTATATCTAGTAAGAGTTGTTTCATGTGCAAAATTTAGGCGCGCTGATGAAGTAGGTGGTAATTAATTGAGATAAGTATCGCTATTGAGGTAATTGTCTTTAGTATGACGCAAACCCACGGCAATCGCCGCGCTCACTGGTAAGGCAAGTAACACGCCGGCAAAGCCAAATAATTGGCCGCCCGCGAGTAAAGCAAAAATCACAACGACAGGGTGTAAACCAATGCGGTCGCCGACTAATGTGGGCGTCAGCACCATGCTTTCCACTAATTGGCCTAAGCTAAATACAATCAACACGGGAATCAATTGGCCGAAACTAGTGAATTGAAGTGCTGCAACAACCAAGGCTAAAACAACGCCTAAGGCAAATCCTAAATAAGGCACAAAGCCTAATAGGCCAGCCACTAAGCCAATCGGCAAGGCCATATCTAATCCTGCAAACCATAGACCTATGGCATAAAATGCACTCATGGCGAGCATGACTGAAAGTTGTCCACGTAAGAACTCAGCTAATACTTGGTCAATTTCGCTAGCTACGGTGGCCGTTTTATCATGCCATTCACGTGGAATCAGTTGACCTATGCGCGCGACAAAGATATCCCAATCACGTAGTAAATAAAACAGCACCACAGGTAAAAGTAATATATTTGCAATAATGCCGATGAGCGCCATGCCGTTATTGCCTGCCATCATCAATACATCACCGAGTAGCCCACCAGCAGTTTTCCAGTTTTTGGTGATGATGTCTTGAATCTGCGTGCCATCAATTGCAAAGCTAATGCCAAATTTGCTTTGTAACCAAGGTTCAACGGTAGTGCGGATATTGTTGATGGTGCTGGGTAAACGTTCAGCAATCAGCAGTGATTCTTTTTGTAGTAGTGGAATGAGAATAAGCAGCAATACAGTGATAATGCCGAAAATGCCTGCCATGACCAGCACGGTAGCCAGCGTGCGACCAATCTTAAATTTACCTATGCCAACTAGACAAAGCCTATCAACCAGTGGGTCGCAAATGTAAGCTAGAATTGCCGCGATAAAGAATGGCGTGAGAATTGGAAGCAATAAATAAATAATAAATACAAAAATCGCCGCAATAATTAGCCCGCGATGATCGATAAATAGATTTTTTGCTGCTGTTTTTTTGGGTTCAGTCGTCATATAGGTTAAAATTATACTTAATATATTGAATACTCACTTAAAAGCATTCAAAAACCTTTATTTTAATTAAATATTATTACTAAGCGAGAGCCGTTTTGACCACTAATTCTTCAAATACACCATCAATTAGCTACCGCGATGCGGGCGTGGATATGGAAGCTGGCGACGCGCTAGTTGAGCAGATTAAGCCGTTTGCAAAACGCACTATGCGTCCAGAAGTATTGGCCGGCATCGGTGGTTTTGGGTCATTGTTCGAAATGCCTAAGAAGTTTAAGAATCCTGTGCTGGTTTCAGGTACAGATGGCGTGGGTACAAAACTTAAACTAGCTTTTGAGTTGAATAAACACGATACAGTAGGTATCGATTTAGTGGCGATGAGCGTGAACGATATTTTAGTACAAGGCGCGGAACCATTATTCTTTTTAGACTATTTTGCCTGTGGCAAGTTGGAAGTGGGTACTGCAGCCCAAGTGATTAAAGGTATTGCCGAAGGTTGTGAGCAATCTGGCTGTGCTTTAGTAGGCGGTGAAACTGCTGAAATGCCAGGTATGTATCCAGCTGGCGAATACGATTTAGCAGGTTTTGCAGTAGGTTGTGTGGATAAAGAAAATATTATCAACGGCACAACTATTGCAGCTGATGATGTCGTACTAGGTTTGGCTTCAAGCGGCGCGCATTCAAACGGCTACTCATTGATTCGCAAATTGATTGATAAATCAGGCATCGATTTCGAGTCAGATTTTCATGGTAGAAAATTTAAAGATGTAGTGATGGCACCAACGCGTATTTATGTGAAACCCTTGCTAGCGTTAATCGCTGCAATGCCGGTTAAAGGTATGGCACATATCACGGGCGGTGGCATCACTGAAAATATTCCACGTGTATTGCCAGCAGGATTAACTGCCGAAATTAGAAAAGACAGCTGGACCATGCCGCCTTTATTCACATGGTTACAAGCGCAAGGCAATGTTGCGGATTCGGAAATGTATAAAACTTTCAATTGCGGTATTGGTATGGCCGTCATCGTGGCTAAAGAACAAGCCGCAGCTGCGCAAAAATT
>JANLZY010000505.1:0-3510 GCA_031359365.1 Methylotenera sp.
GTTTGATTGAGCACGTGTCTTCGGCAGGAGGAGCTGATTACAGCAAGGGGTTTGCGATTGCTGCAGTATCTGACGCTGGAGAAGTTCGCGATTTGAGTCTAACTAACAATGGCAACATTCATGGCGATATTTTAGCGGTCAACGGTAATGCACTGCGTTGGTATCTGCTTTCTAATTACAAAGCAGATGGTACAGATGACTCTGCTAGTCATGTCAACCTAGATAACCGATTGCTTATCAACAATCAATACGGGCAATCCAATAGTGAGATTGAAAACGCCGGCACCATCATTGGCAATCTCTACTATAGCAATGGTGAACATACACTGCAAAATAATAGTACAGGGACTATTACTGGGAATATTGACGTAGATCAACGTAAAACTGTTGATTTGGTGAGCGGTGTAGCGACACCTAATATGCTTGCAGGAAGCAAGGAATTCACGTTTGTAAACGAAGGGACTTTTACTGGCCACATCACCATTCGTGACGTAGCTGGCTCAGTCAACAACATCACTTTGTCTGGTGATGGGTTCAATGGAGAAATTGCTGCAACGACTGGAGCAGGTAGCAACACCTTAAACCTAGAAGGCTCTGGCACCTTACGTGACAACGTCAGCAAGTTCACAACACTAAATATCACCGATGGTGCAGCCGACTGGACACTGGCTTCAGGTAAGGCTTTCGAGTTCACTGACGCGGCTAACATAAATGCAGGGGTGTTGAACGTACTGGGAACCCTAAAAAGCAATAGCATAGTTGGTGCAGATGCAACCTTGAGAGGCACGGGTACCATTACTGGCAACCTGACCAACAATGGTACAATTGACTTAGCTGATACTACATTGCACATTACCGGCAATACCATCCTGAATGCTGGCTCCAAACTCAATACCATCATCTCCGCAAGCGGAAACGGTAAACTTGCTGTCACAGGCAATGTCACCATTGATACTTTAGCCACATTAGCTCCTACAGTGAGCGGTGTTCAGATTAAAAATGGCGATAGTTTCACTATCGCGACAGGTTCAGCCATATCTGGCCTGCCTACGGTAGGCAACAGTAGCGCCCTGATTCACTGGGATGCCAGCATAGTATCAAACAATCTCATGCTAACAGCAGATGTCAATGCCGCAAATATTGCAGGAGTTTCTAGCAATGGTGCGAGTGTAATGAATGCCTTGCTGGCATTTGATAACAAGCTGGGAAATCAAGTGCTAAATCTTGAGAATGAAAGCGACGTACGTAAAGCTTCTGAGCAATTAGGCCCAGAAGCCAACAACGCTTCCATGCAAGCGACCATTGCTGCAGTTGACCATATTTCAGCCTTAATCGTTAATCATCAAGATGAAGTTCGCCTTGCTAGTTCTGAAAATAGAGGCATTTCAACAGGTGAGAGTGCGCAAGGTACTAGCCTTTGGATGCAAGGTTTTGGCTATAAAGGTAATCAAAATGAACGTAATGGTATTGATGGTTACACCGCTAACACTGGTGGTTTTGCAGTGGGTGTAGACACAGTTGTTGGCAATGGCAACTTTCGTGTAGGCGGCGCAATAGGTTATGCCTCAACTGGTATTGATGGTGATGGTGATGGTGTAAGGCAAACCAACCGTACGGATATTGATAGCTACCAAGGCACATTATATGGCTCTTGGAACGCAGGGGCATGGTATTTAGATTCAGCGTTAGGTTATGGCAAACATCAATATGACACAAAACGCTATGTTAGCTTAGTCAATGCCTCGATCACAGGATCGCACGATGCAAACCAATACTTAGCAAAAATTGGTGGTGGTTACCCTATGCAAGTAGGTAAAGTGACTATTACACAAATGGCATCAATGACTTACGTAAAGTTAGACCAAAGCGGCTATACTGAAAAAGATACTAGCAACTCAGGCGCAGCTTTAAATGTTGATAGCGTTGATAGCGATTCACTCCGCTCAGGCTTAGGTGCAAAAATTACAGCACCATTATCTAGCGGTAAAGTTAAAACTACCGCAGATGCACGCTTAATGTGGAACCACGAGTTTGCTGATACTAACCAAGATATTGCAGCAAGGTTTGCAGGAGGCACTAGCTTTACCACTAAAGGCATGAGCCAAGCACGTGACTCTGCAAGCATAGGTTTAGGCTTAAATTTTATTGCAGCTAATCATCAGAACTTATCAGTCAATTATGACGCTGAAGTAAGAAGTGGTTATATTGGCCATACTGCATCGGTTAAACTGAGAATTGATTTCTAATCGTATACTCATGTGAATAACTTAATTTAAGCAATAAAAATAGCCGAGCTTGCCTCGGCTATTTTTTCATATGCCGTGGCTTTACTCAAAATAAAATATAGACGGAAAGTAGATAACAAATATGTTTTGGCAAAAACGTTTACTGGTGATTTTGTATTTTTTATTAGGCGCTTGCAGCTCAATAGAAACTCATGAGCATGCCGACCAACTAGCAGAGCATGGTGATTTAAAAAAGTACACGACAACTTTTGATGGCTTTGTGTTGAGAGCCTATGCGCGCTTAAATAACCCAAAGCTGCCTATTAACGTCTATATTGAGGGCGACGGCCTGGCTTGGTTTTCTCGTTACGAACTATCTACCGATCCCACACCCCACGAAGCAATTGGCTTAGCACTCGCAGCACAAGATACTGCAAACAATGTACTGTACTTAGCAAGACCTTGCCAGTTTAATGACTTCAAAACAACGCCTTGTGATAGCGCATACTGGTCAAACAAGCGCTTCTCACAGAAAATAGTTAACGTGATGAATGATGAGTTGGAGTCATTTATCAATTCGAAAAACCCACAAAAAATACACTTAATTGGCTACTCTGGTGGAGCAGCGATAGCCGTACTATTAGCCGCGCAACGTAATGATGTACTCAGCCTAAGAACCGTCGCTGGCAACTTAGACCAGATGTATGTAAATCAATTTCACCATGTCAATTTAATGCCAGAGTCGCTTAACGCGATAGATGTCGCCAATAAAATAAGCAATATCCCTCAACTGCATTTTGTAGGAGAAAATGACAAAGTAATTCCGCAAGAAGTATCGAAGCGCTTTATTAATCAGCAGCAATTCATTCAACAAAAAACCGCGCATTGCGCGGCTATTGTAGAAGTTGATGCCGAGCACCAAAAAGGTTGGATTACACAATGGCAAAAGCTTTTACAGCAAGCTTTCCCCTGTTAATTATTACAGTGCCCCAAACACTTTTTTCAACAAACTATTCGCCTGACCAACAGGGTCTTGGCGAATGGCGGCCTCTTCTTTAGCGATCATTAAGTACACACCATCTAGCGCTTTATTAGTGACGTACTGCTCAATTTTGGCGTCTTCTTTTTTCACCACGCCATATTTGCTGCCCATTTCAGCGTATTTATTATAAGTTTCAGCCAATTGCACTTTTTCGGTGGCTTTTGTCACGATTGGTAGAAACTTCTCTGCCATTTGTGCAGATGTAGTTTTCTTAAAATATTGTGTGGCGGCATCTTGTGGGCC
>JANLZY010000508.1:0-1725 GCA_031359365.1 Methylotenera sp.
GTAGATCAAAATGATATGGGTGGTACAGACTTTGGCATCGCAGACAACTCGTCTTGGGATGACAATTCAAGGAGCGATGACTGGACATAATGATGAAGACTCCTTCACATTATTTATACATGAAATCAAGATTAAGGCTAGTTTAACTTTATTATATTAATCAAAAAAACAGAGGTCAAAATGAGCGAAGAGTTTGAGGTAAAAGGTCCGCACGAAGAAGTTCTAGAGGCCAATGAAGAAAGCAGTGGCTTTAACGGCAGGCTTGCTGTGATGACAGCTATAATGGCAACTATAGGTGCGATATTATCGTATGAAGCCAGCGTCACGCTTGGTGAAGCAATTATTTTTAAAAATGAAGCTTCGATCCAGAAAACCAATGCGTCAGATCAATGGAATTTTTATCAAGCTAAAAGTAATAAACAAAGTTTATCTGAACTCGCAGTAAAATTAACAGCAGGTAAAGACCAAGTTGATAATAAGAATGATGCTTTGCGTTACACAGCTGAGAAATCAGACATCAAAAAGAAAGCTGAAGAATTCGAAAAACTGAGTCATCAGGCCGATGAAAACTCTGAGCATACTATGCATCTTCATCATCGCTGGGCCACAGGAACGACTGCATTGCAGATTGCTATCTCACTTGCGGCAATAGCCTTGCTAACACGCAGAAGGTGGTTACAATATGCAAGCATGCTCTGTGCCTTAATTGGATTAGGTTTCGGCATATGTGCTTGGTTTGGAATTTAATCTTATCTAAAATTCAAAAATGAATAACAGCTCAACAACATCAAAACTGCCTAAATTATTTCGCATAATTCTGTCACGGCCACGACTATTCAGTTCGATTCTAGCTGGAATTCTCGTCGCATTTTTTTTGCCAAAATCTTTGGCGCTACACCCTGTTACCAGAGCAATCATCGGCTGGAACGCTGGTGCTTGGCTTTACTTGATATTCGCAGCTCGAATGATGTTCTGGACTACCCATGAAAAGATACGTACGAGAGCCATAGCTCAGGACGATGGTAGATATGTAGTTCTAGGTATGGTGATTACTGCAGCGATAGTGTCTATAGGCGCTATTGTTGCCGAGCTATCAGTTGTCAAAGACATGCACGGTATGCTTCGGTCGGCACACATCACGCTTGCTGTGCTCACTATTTTATCTTCTTGGACATTTACTCAAGTAATGTTTGCATTACATTACGCCCATGACTTTTATGTTACCAAAACGCAGACTGATTCAGGGGGGTTAGAGTTTCCTGGAACACCCATGCCTGAATATAGTGACTTCCTTTATTTTTCCTGTGTAATAGGCACTTCAGGTCAAACTGCGGACGTAAGTTTTACTAATAGAAAAATGCGTAGAACAGGCTTGGTGCACTGCGTTTTAGCCTTCTTCTTTAATACTACTTTAGTGGCTTTAACAATTAATATTGCTTCAGGATTAATTTAGACTTTCTACTAATCTTGTTACGCTGTATCCGTTTAGGAAAGAAAGACTTTAGCTTCGATTCAATCATTGGCATAGGATCACAGCACTTTTAAACTATATTTTCCAAATTAAGTAAATCACCAAAACGATTAAAGAAAATTTGGTGATTTTATAAACCGTTTTATTCCAACTTTTAAAACGACGGCGATACTGTCCAATTACCCAAGCAATATAGAAAACCTTATTAATAAAACCCGTTTGATCACCATCATCATTGGGCGAACTTGCAGCAG
>JANLZY010000001.1:0-8842 GCA_031359365.1 Methylotenera sp.
CGGTTAAGGCATCGCCACGTTCTTTATTGAAACCCATGGCCTGCATGGCTAAATCATTAATTTGTGTTTTCTCTGCAGCGGTCAGCGGTCTGTAAGTCACTTTGCCTTTTTTGTCCACTACAGGCATGTTATTAACGACTACAGCCACATTTAAACGTTTAATACCACCCATGCCTTGTTGTGAATAACGTACGGTTTTATCTACCTCAAAGTTAGTTGTGGTATTTTTTTGATTATTAATAGGCGCTGCTTCCGCAGTTGCGCCAGGTGCAGCACCAGCAGGCGTTGTAATTGGCGCAGTAGCATTAGGGGGCGGTTGATTAGATAAAGCACCTGGCACGCCAGTAGCAGCGCCACCACTGCTGGTTAATGACTCATTGCTTTGTAAGCTGCGTATTGCTACATCATCAGGCTTTTGATTAGGTTTGTAGATTTCAGCTGCTTGCTCTAAGCTAGAAAAATCAATCTCCGCACTGGCTTCAGCACGCACGTTTTTAGCGCCTACTATCGGTGTAATAATAGATTCAACACGTTTAATAATGCTTTGTTGAATATCATCGATATATTTAAGTTGCGTTGGGTCTAAATTATTAACCCCCATCTTTTTAGAAGTATCTGATAGCAGATTACCGTTTTGATCGACTACCGTCACATTAGCTGCAGGCAAATTAGGCACGCTGCTGGCAACCAAATGCACTACTGCGCCAACTTGCTGCGCATCTAAACTACGACCAGCACGCAAATTTAGCAATACTGAAGCGGTTGGTTGTTGTTGATCTCTGACAAAGACTGAGGCTTTAGGAATGGCTAAGTGGATTCGCGCCACTTCAACTGCACCGATTGATTGAATGCTACGCTCAAGCTCACCTTCTAAAGCACGCTGAAAGTTTACTTGTTCTATAAATTGAGAAACGCCAAATTTTTGATTCTCTAAAATCTCAAAACCAATATTGCCGCCTTTAGGCAAACCATCAGAAGCTAATTTTAAACGTGCCTGATGCACTTGTGAGGCTGGCACAAGAATCGCCGTACCACTATCAGAGAACTTGTAAGGTACGTTCATTTTCTCCAGTGCCGCAACAATTGCGCCACCATCTTTATCAGAATAGTTTGAAAACAGAACGCGATAATCTGGCTGCTGGCTCCATAGCCAAAATACTGCCATCACTGCAATGACTGCAGCGGCTGCGACTACCAAAAGTAATTTATTACCTAACTGTGAGTTCAAACCAGTTCCACCTTCATTAACGCCTTGATTAATAAGCGCAGCGTTATTCTCTGCCGCCATCGTATTTCTCCAATGTTCTGCTCTTCAAATACTTAACTTATTGCGTTTTGTGTGTTGAGCCTTTAATCATCTAAACACTCAGCATTTACAGAAGAATTGCTTCTATAAGCTATTGGATACCATTATGCCAATGACTAGAATTTTCAAATTTAGGAATAGAGCAATTTTCCTCGACCTATTTGCACGCTCGCTATTAAAGCAAAGTGTTAAATTAACAACTGTCGGAAATGGCGATTATTTAACCGTCTAAATTTAAGTAAGAAGACTGTTAATAGAAGCGTGAATTTAAGTTAAAGGAGGCAAATCATGAAAACAGGTGGAATTGATGCAAGCAGAATAGAGTCTATGCTTGCGCAGTTAAAAGCGGCTGCACAACGTCCGCAAGCTGATGCAGCATCTGGGTTGGCGTCTGCGGCAGGCCTCTCAAGTACACAAGGCGTTAGCCAAGGTACTTCAAAAGTTAACTTCTCTGATGCACTAAAAGCTTCACTCAACCAAGTGAACAAGGTGCAAGTTGAAGCAGAACAATTAGGTAAGAGTTTCGCGATGGGCGATGATAGCGTCAGTCTTTCTGACGTGATGATTGCTGGGCAAAAAGCCAACATTTCTTTTCAAGCAACGGTGCAAGTACGCAATAAACTAGTGTCTGCTTACCATGACATTATGAATATGCAGGTTTAACTATTAATTAAAATACTGGTATTTAAAATATTTGTATTTAAAACACCGGCGCCTCTTCATCCGCTTTACCTTGCTCTAACTTATACAACCAAGCCAAAACCTCTGCAATAGCCTGATACAAAGCTGGCGGAATATGATCGTCAAGGTCAACCTGCATAAGCAGCGCAACCAAATCTTTAGACTCATGCACAAACACATCATGCTCTTTGGCTCTGGCGATAATCTGTTCAGCGATAGCGCCACGACCTTTAGCGACGACTTTAGGTGCATACTCACCCGCAGCATAAGCCAAAGCAATGGCTTGCTGGTTAGGGTTCACAACACCTCTCAGATTAAAGTCTGAACTGTCATTTTCTATAGTACTTGAATTTTCTATTGTATCGGGTTGATGAGTGTTTAGTTGATGGTTACTCATGTCGCACCACCGTTAAAGCATCTAATTGTTGACCATTCTTACCAATCGCTTCAGCCAAGCCTAATCGCTTAGCTGTTAGCATTTCTAAAGTCTCAGGCTGTTCTGCCAGAATATTGACCCGCATACGCCCATCGGTCAGGCTAATTCTCGCGGAAACTTTCCCTAGATGCGGCAAATGCAAGGTCATCTCGCTAGTAATAGGTCTATCTTGATCTGCCTGCGATTGATTGGATGGCTGTTTTCCATCGGCATTTTGCTGCTGTTGATAAACATCCCAATCCATTTTTTGTCCAGGCCAAACTTCGCCGTGCCAGCTCATGCGTTGATTTTCGAGAATTGCCAACTGTTGAGACATTAAATTTGCAATGGGCGAATTGACTTGATTTTGCGGTTCTTGCTTAATCGCCGCAAGCGATTGATTACTTTGCACCAAGTCGCTCAAATGAGACTCATAAAACAGCCCGCTATTACTCACGGCACTTTTCAAATCATGTGCCATCACTTGCGGATTACTTGGGCTATTAGTTACAACTGCCGTCGCCTGAAAGCGGCTAGTTACGCCATCACTTTCAGCTTGTTTTAGATAATGACCAATGAGATTAGCGGCAGAACTTATTTCCGTAGTGCTGCCAGCCGCATTAGTGGGCGTAGATGCGAGTAAAAATGTAGGTACAGGATTATCGTGCATATAACGTAAGGTGAGCAGATTCCCTGCTTTGGCTGCCATACCTAAATCCATTTTAAGGATGGTTCCTTTAAGGCTACCGCTTTCAACTTTTACGTTGTAAGCGGTATCACCTACTTTTGATAGCACATGCGCAAAATATTCTTGGCCCTTCACAAACTGCGTAGCTCTATCTGCAAGCTCCTGCCGAATACTGCCTATACTTTCTACTGCTAGTATGGGCAAAATTCTAGCCACAGGATTTATGCTTGCGATGTCAGCTTGTTTGAGCATCTTGATAGTGGCGTGTCTACTGGTTGTAGGCGCGCGTCAGTTTGTTTTCCATATGTAAACTACTCATCAGTGAGTTCAACCTCACCATCCAAGGTGAAACGATGTTGCGTATTTCACGGTCATCAGCCAGTATGCTTTTGATACTCGCCAACTTACGGGCACGCACATCGCTAGGCAGTGGCAATACACTTTCAGTCAGCTTTAATGTAGCTAATTGCTGAGCACAATTAGCTTCCAGTTCAGCCAATGCATCCCAATCCTGCTGCTTGGCTGCCAACAACATCTGCTTGGTTAAGCCAGCAACCGTTTCATAAATCACAATGGTATCTTGATGTTCCATTTGTAGTCGTTCCGTTTATTATTTATTATGGTTACGTTGATTAGGCTTTTGCGTAATTAGCAATATTGCGATTAACCGCCATCGCCACTTGGCTAGGTATTGCCATTGCAGTATCTTTAGCTGGCATTTTTACATTATCAATGGCTTCCCATGCGCCTTTTAAATCAGTCAGCAATTTAATGACTTCATGTATTAGCTCTGGTTTATTGTGAATATTAGCAGACATTAGCCGTTTACTCATATAGGCATAAAGTGCATCTAGGCTTTGAGCAATCTCACCGCCAGATTTCTTATCTAAACTAAGTCTTAAGCCAGACTCTATGATAGAAATCGCTTTTGAAAGCATGGTACCTTTGTTGGCTATATCCTTGTTCTGCATATAGGTATCTGCGCTGCGGCACGCTGCAATAGCGCCCTCATAAAGCATAATAATTAATTTATTTGGGCTAGCAGCTAATACGCCAGTTTCCATACCAACTTTGGCATAAGCATTCACACCGTTTTGATTGAGTCCAAACATTTTTAATATCCTTCGCTTTTTTATCTATTAGCGTTAATCGCGGCAATCTGCTGAGTTAAATATGTACTTGTTGAGGACATACTTGACATCAACGTATCAAGTTTTGTGAACTGATTACGGTATCTCGTTTCAATTGCAGCTAACCTCACTGTAAGCGATTCAGTCTGTTTATCTAAACGTGATATGGAGCTGTTTATGCCTTCTGTTCTTGAAGCCACGATACCAGTGTCACTCATTAAACCGGTAATCAAGCTATCAAACTGGGTAGCATAGCCAACGCTGTAGTTCACAGTACTTGTAACGGAGCTTCCTTCAGAAAGTGTAGGGCCTTTGTAAACTATATTTAAGCCTGCACTCGCATCACCTGTCGCGCCAATAAGATTATTGCCACTAACCGTTGCTGCAACGCCGTTAATCGTGCCTTGCAGGCTTCCACCAGTCATAGTAAAAGTCACGGCATAGCTGCCAGGTTGCGTTTTGCTGGTGTTGCCAGAGTAGCTGACGAGTGGATTAGTTGATTTTCCTGATGTGGCAAATACGGCAGCAATATCTGAAAAGCTACTTGCCATCGCACTGGTTAGTTTGGTGGAATCCAAGGCTAATTTACCATCGCGCTGAAATGACACGCCAATCTGACTTAATGAGTTAATCGTATTACCAGAAGCAATGGTTTTAGTCATGACCGCTTTGACTTGATTAATCACAGACCTAGCCGTTGCATCGCCTAGCAACGCACCAGAAGCTTTACCCGTCTCATCATACTTGGTGAGGCTACGTAGTGTGGTATCTAACTTATTATAGGCATCCACAAAGGCGGTCACCGACGTTTTGACTGAATCAGTATTACTGGTCACGCCTAAGTTAGCACTGCTTGCACTGGTAGAGAGTAAGTTAAGTGTGATGCCACTAATCGCATCAGTCACGGTATTGCTTGCTTTAACAACAGCAATGCCATCAATATCTAATAGGGCATTTTTTGGCGCCTGTAACTGCGTCATATTTTTACCGCTACCCGCACTAGCAGTTGGATCAAATGCCAATTGTGATAATCCTGCAGCATCGGTATTGCTCGCATCGCCAGCATCGGCCACACTAATCTTTAAGCTATTGACCTCGCCAGTATCTTTTGAAGTAATCACTAAACGATTAGTTGTACCGTCATTCACAATAGTAGCGTTTACAGATGAATTAGCCGCGTTAATCGCATCACGCACACCAGACAAAGTGTTATTTGAGCTATCAATAGTAATAGTGACATCACTTTTTGCGGCATTGGGTGTAAAGGTATTACCCGTCGCAGCATAAGTACCAAAACCTATCGTTAGCGTGCCTGTGCCTACCGTGTCCGTGGTATTGGCAAAGCCAACAGACGATAATTTTTGCGCCTTAGCAAGCTGGTTCACTGTAATGGCGTAATCACCAAGAGATGCCGCACCATTTGCCGTGGCAGTAAACACGCTGGTATTACCCGAACTTACTGTTTGTGCATTGAACTTAGACGCGGTAGAAAGCGCGCTAACGGCTGTTTGAAAAGTAGATAGTGCACTTTTTAACGTGCCGTAAGCAGAGATCTGAGATTGATAATCCGTTTTTTGTGTTGCTACTGCGGTTAATGGTTTCTTTTCAACATTCATTAAACTTGTAACAATAGATTCCACATCTAGGCCAGAGCCTATTCCTGTAGTTGTAATCCCCATGTGAATATCCTTTTCAAAACGGTTATTAATATCATCGGCTTAAACTACAAAATCTTTAGCCAATCCTCTACTTACGCACACATCATTTAGCACTAACTAGGTAAAAATTACTAAGCTGTTTGCCTAATCATTAAACCTTGCAACTTATCTAGCGTTTTAGACATAGCCAATACCTCTTCATTTGGAATCTGCCTCAGCACTTGTTTAGAGGCAGTATCAACCACTTTAACGACCATACGTTCAGACTGATCATCCAACGAAAACTGCACAGTTTGTAGGGCAGGGGCGACAAGTTCATTCAGCTTTTTAACGGCCGTCACCAACTCACTTTTGTCTACCTCTACAGGTTTAACATCAACCTTAGCGTTTTCGGTCTTTATAACGGGTTTAAGCCCTGATGGGCTCGTTGTTGTTCTATCAATGGCAATTTGGCTGCCAGCAGTATTCTGCACGGCAGCCAGTTTTCTAACGGACCCATAAGCATCTAACGATGTATTGAACATGATTTTCTCCTTTGCAAAACCCCACAGGATGATCAGTCCTGTGGGTGGTAAGGTTTATACTTTAATTTACGTTTAGCCTCTTAATAGTGCTAATACACCATTAGGTAAGGAGTTCGCCTGGGCTAACATCGCAGTACCTGCTTGTTGCAAGATTTGGCCACGTGTCAAGTTTGCTGTTTCAGCCGCAAAGTCTGCATCCATGATGCGAGATTTAGACGCTGATTGGTTTTCTACAGAAACTTGCAAGTTACTGACCACTGATTCAAAACGGTTTTGAATAGCACCCAATTTAGCGCGGTTAGTATTCACTGTCGTTAAAGCTGCGTCCAAAGCTGTAATCGCTGCTGTAGCACCTGATGCTGTAGCAATTGAACCTGTTGCCGTTGTTAGTGCAGCAACACCGCTCACACTAATAGTGTCTGCCGTATCAGCACCTACTTGATATACTTTTGCCGCTGTACCGAAGACTGCTGAACCGTTGAATTTAGTTGCCGTATTTAAACGAGTGACTTCAGCTTTCAATTCGGTAAACTCAGCATCTAAGTTTGTACGGTCACCACTACTATTTGTCGCATTGGCAGATTGAACCGCTAACTCACGCATACGTTGAATCGCATCTGTTTGTTTTGACAAGCCACCTTCTGTTGTTTGTGCGAAAGAAATCGCGTCGTTTGAGTTACGAATAGCAACTTGCTGACCACGAATTTGTGAGTCCATTTTTGTGGCAATCGCTAAGCCAGCAGCATCATCTTTAGCGCTGTTAATACGCAGACCTGATGATAAACGTTGCAATGAAGTGCTTAGTGAAGCTTGTGATGCAGCTAAATTACGTTGTGTATTTAATGAGTTAATGTTTGTATTAATAACTGAAGCCATGATGATTCTCCTAAAATTAATTAAATTTCAATTACATCTTTATTACTGTTAGCTCCGCATTTCACTTTGTTACTCGCTGTGATTTGCGCTGCTGTTGTGACTGTTATCGGTAAGCTTTTAAGAAAATTTAGGGTAAGGCTTAAAATTTTCTTTTATCGTTTTTGCCGATTAAGCAATGCTGATGTAAAGAGTATCGGTCTAGGTTTTCAAAACTTTAGGATCATGCTAAATATCTCAATTTTTTTATATCAATCCACATACACATATATGCCTGAAAATAACACTGTGCGTAAATTGCAGTAGTGTTAATAAATCTGCATAAAAATCTAAATTAAATACTATTCACTATGATATTTAAAAGTGATTCACAACAAAGGGGCTAATAACGCATGGAAAGCAGGCTAAATCAGCATATGCCGAATTAGCCAACGCATGAGGGGAGTAATAACGCTAGACTATGTGTTTAAAGACTTAGGTAATACGAATGTATATTGGAAATAATTAGTGACTTTTAAGTTCTGTCGTTTTAAGTTCAGTAATTCTTTGTGTGATCAGCTCACCCTGCTCTTGATCAAGCGGGTCAATTTTAACTTTGAGAGTTTCAAGTGATGTTAAATCTTTTTGCAAGTATGCAATGTTAGACAAAGCCACCATTGCGTCTAAGTGACGTGTGTTTAAGGTTTGGGCCTTATTCAAATCTTCTTTGGCAGAGACTGTTTCATTGGCGCCCTCTTCCGCTAAACCTAAAAAATACCAAGCATCAGATGATTTAGGCTCTTGCACCGTCCAAGCTTGCGCTACTTTCTTTAAAGCCACCCACTCTTTGTTTTGGTAAGGTATGACCACTTGCATAAAGTAAGGTCTTTTTTCTAAAGGAACTGCCCAAAATGGTATATCCAGTGTATTCAAAGAGAATACATCTGGTGAATCAAACAACGCTTTTATCCACTCTACAGGTAGGTTGTAGAAGAAACCATGCGATCCTGGGCTTTTAAAACTAGTGATGCCGATAAGATTAAATTGCTGATCAAACAAAGCACCACCACTTGAGCCCATGGCAAATGCCGCACTGGTGCGAATTACCACGCTATCGTCTAATGGGTATGAGCCCTTAACGCTGCCATATGAAGGCTGAGGCACGTTATTACCTATGGGATAACCTAGACTGAATATCTCTTCTTCGTACTTTAAAGTACGGCTATCACGCATGGGCGCGACCTTAAATGGTAAGTTATCAAACTTCAGTAAACATAAATCATGCTTCCAATCAGCTTTCAGACCAATTGGCTGATAGGCATCACGATATTTAATAATGTTGGCGCCTTTGGCATTAGCCAGCACATGACAATTGGTCGCCACATACTCTTTACTCACCACAACACCTGAGCCATTGCCTGTGATGCCATTTGGCAGCTCTACCGCCACTTGCACCAAAGAATCACTCAGCGCCAAAATTTCACCTATATTAGGTTGAGCCTGAGCAATAGAAACATGTGCGCAAATTACCGAGAGTAAGAGTAGCTTTCTCATGACTGACCTTTTAATGATGAACACTGCATTATTA
>JANLZY010000006.1:0-3944 GCA_031359365.1 Methylotenera sp.
GATTGGTAATCAGGTAAAGGAGTACGGCACATTTGACCGTGTTCCAAGTGAAAGCGTAGGTAACGTGCGTAACGATATGTACCTTGCTTCAGAAGCTATCCGCCTTGTTGATAAAGATAAAGCGGTCAGCTTTGATGAAGATACAAAGAAGAATGTCACGGCTTTCAAGAAAGAGATTGACGCTTCTACGAAGTTTATCCCGCTATGGGTCAAAGTTGCCGTAGCAATCGCCCTAGGTTTAGGCACGATGGTCGGCTGGAAACGCATTGTTGTGACCGTAGGCGAGAAAATAGGTAAGACTCACCTAACTTATGCGCAAGGCGCGTCCGCTGAACTTGTTGCCATGACGATGATTGGTGCTGCAGACATGTATGGTCTGCCTGTATCAACAACGCACGTCTTGTCTTCTGGTGTAGCAGGCACGATGGCTGCCAACAAATCAGGTCTGCAATGGTCTACAATTAAAAGCTTGCTTACGGCATGGGTTTTGACATTGCCGATGGCCATGATTCTGTCTGGCTCTTTGTACTGGCTATTCACCAAACTATTTTAATTATTATGTCTCTGGTTCGAGCCTAGCTCGAGGAGCCAAACACAAAAAAGCCCTATAGAAATGTAGGGCTTTTCGTTTTAAATCTAAATTACTGGTGATAAATTGCAAAACGTTCTGCAAATTTTAGAATCTTCCCGACAAATTGCCTAGTTTAAGTAATAATAGGCACCTTTCTTAGTATCTCTAAATTTGGTGGATAAAATTGAAAAATTACTACGAAGTTTTAGGCATTACCGCTAGTGCGACTTTAGCTGAAATAAAAACCACTTACCGCAAGATGGCATCTCAATACCATCCTGATAAAAATTCGGCAAGTGACGCCCCTGCAAAGTTCAGACAAGTGCAAGAAGCCTACGAAATACTTTCCGATGCTGATAAAAGAAAAACCTACGACGAAAACCGCAGACGTAGTTTATTGGATAGTCCGATAGACACCGCACATGAAATTTGGCAGTACTACATAGATGGAATATTAAAACAATGAGAATATCGCGTTACTTTACTGACCTAATGGCTACTTATGTGGCTGATATTAATGACTTTAAAACCGACTCTGGTGGTGAGGATGTGCTAGAAGATCGCCTTAAAGAAAAGCGCTCACAAATAGCTGATTTGATGCCGATGATGGAAACCAATCCAGAAATGATGGCAATTATTTTTCATAAAAGTATTGTGATTAAAAAGTCAGAATCTATTATGAGTTATCTGGATAAAGAACCTGCAATGTTTCCAAAATGGGATGCCATATCTTCAAGTGTGCAGTTTCAACCTTGGGCAACAAGTATCATTGAAAAACTAAAAGTTGAGGCTGGTGGTGAGCACTTTTTATTAACTACAGTGATGCTAGAACACCTCTATGCGCTTTATGAAGTGAGTGAAGACGCCATTGAAGAGATGGAAACTGAAGAGTCAGATGATCTTGCTGAATCTGGCGGCGAATGGTTATCTGAACATGGTTTCGATAGTCATTAAACGTACCTTCAGCAGATTTTAGTCAATACAAGAGGATAAAAATGACACATTTAGTCGTTACAGAAGCAACTAACCTTATTCAGTCTGGCGACATAGTGAGAGCCGAGGCTGTACTCACAGCCCTAGTAGAAACTGAAGGCGATAACGCCTTAATTGAAGTGCTTGATGATATTCCTTCGAAGGATTTGCTCGCTGTCATTCGCGAATATGACTCATCTAAACAGTCACTATTGAATTTATTGATTACCCCTGAGCAGTTTGCACGCGTAGTTGTTTTGGAGCGTCTCTATAAAGATATGTCGCACGAACAACTACGCGGGATGATGAATTCGGTAATTTTTCGCGAAGATGCTGACGCGAACGAGTTTATTGCTGCAATCGCCGAACTTGAGTTTGGTTACGAGACGTTCGCAGATTACCTTTCAGATCGCGCAGAAGAAGTTGTAGGAGAAACGTTTGCCGCGCTCGACACTGAAGATATATCACGCTCAGAAATTAGCGACCATGACTGGAAAGAACTCACGTGGTTACTACGTCATGAGCATTCAGACATTTACAATATAGTACTTGTTCTCTTAAAAACCAAACTTCAGGAGAGAATCATCCCTGAAGTTGTGCTTACTGGTGAAGATGATGATGAGGCTATTGAGAATACGACCCCTGAGGAAAAAACACCTAAAGAGGAAGAAGATGAAGACTCTGCGATTTAGGCACTATTTGCTAAATACGCAGTTTTAGCATTATAAAATAAACGCTTATGGCACTCACCCAAAATATTCATTCTGTTGCAGCTTATGACAATGCACCTTTCTTTGAAAAGGCGCTTAAATATGCGATTAACAACAACATCATCGATCAAGCTCGGTTAGCTGAAATGATCAATGATGCCGCCACTGGCTCGTTACAAATTGCTGAATACTTTGATGAATCTACTCACCTGAGAAAAAATATAGAAGTATCCATGAAGCGCATGGTGAGTTTGGTCAGCTTATATCTTGAAGATACAACAGATGGTGAGTTAGATAAAGCCGCGCAACTTTTAAAAGACAAACCATTTCGAGCACTCTCTCGCGGTGGATCGCAAATGCTAAAAGCGCTCTACAGCATGCCAGAAGATGAGCACTTTGGCTCATCCAGACTTGATTCTGAGCGTGAGTTTCTAAAAAAATTTTTAAGCAAAGAGCTATCTGTCGCTAAATATAGACAAACATTTAAAGATTGCGAGCGGCATAAAAGCCTCATCAATTTAGCTACATTGCTAGTCAAGAAACTTGGAGCGACTGTTAGTGAATTAGGTGATATGCATGCATCAACTCAACACGTCATCCGCACATCATTACTGTCTTTGGCTTACGGCGCAAAAAAAGCCATAGCAAATAAAACCAAATTTCCTGACGAAGCCGCCCTATTCGAGATATTTACCTCAATTCGTAAAGAGTGGGCGCTCCTAGGTGATGTGACTTGCTCAAGCAAATTTATGGATGATGTGCCCGCTGAGTTTCAGGACTATACCAAATCAATTCTACAAAGCATTCAGAATGAAGATATTCCTAAAATAGTGAATCAATCTATTAGCTTAGAATCAGTGTTAAATGACCTTAAACACAGCAAGTACTTTTACTTGCAGGATCAGCTCAATGAGATGAGCCGGTTCGACAAAGCGCTTTCAGCGGACTGGTTTGCACTTACTGGTGGTGTTGATGCCAGAAGCAATGATGAGGACTCGTTGCTTCTAACCCTTTTTCTCTGCGCTGCGGCTGGGCTAGATCGTAAAACCACTTTAAAAGTCTTCGAGGCTAAAAAAGCAGTGTTAAACATCCGCGAAAATGGTCTTTTACACAATGAAGTGCTTAATTTAATTAAAACAGCGCCACATGATGACATAGACCAACTTACCTCGTTATGGGATGAGTTTATAGATGAAGCTTTACCTTACCTGCTTGATAGCTCAGATGAAAACTTACATGAAGTTATGATGTATTTAACCGAGCGCTGCAACATATTGAAGCCAAAGAAGTAACGAAGCAAAGACACTAACTTATTACCATCAAAGTTGGTTGGGAGCTTTTGCTGTAATAAAGTAGGCTCGTGTAAACGGTTGGTCATGCCCAGAAAGATACATGGCTAGCTTTATCGACATGTCGTGTGCTGGAATATAGTTCGGCACTGTTGAGCCAAATACAAGCAGTAAACACAGAGCTAACAATTGCAAATAGACTAAGCCCTGACGGTGACTTTTGATGGCGTATATTGCTACGCTACATACAATCAGCCCCAAAATCCAGCCTGCGACCACCTCACTAATACTGTGCATGCCAAGTACGATGCGAGATACACCAACTGCAAGACCAAGCAGCAGACCAAACATGAGTTTCAGAATCAGACCAAGCAGCATACCAAGCAGCAGACCCAGCAGCAG
>JANLZY010000008.1:0-2503 GCA_031359365.1 Methylotenera sp.
TGAGTTTTTCAAACGCCTCAAACAGCACACCCAAGCCCGCACGTTGTAAAAACTCGATGGTGAGCTGAAAGTCACCGCGTGCTTCGTATAGCGTGACAGTGCAACGCGCTTCAACTTTATCACCTTCTTTTGGCACCCAATCTAAATAGCTGTTGCGGCCTTTAAACATCACACAGCGTACTTGAGCGCTACTGTCTTTAAGTGAAAAATACCAATGTCCGCTTGCTGCACGCGTCAGGTTAGAAACTTCGCCAGACACCCAGAAAAGTGGAAAACTTTGCGTTAATACCTGATTGGCTAAACGATTTAGCTCGCTCACGGTCAAAATTTTGACGTTACGAATTTGCTTTTCATTCAATAAAGTAGGTTCAGTCATCAGGCGTTATCTATTACAATGTTTATTGGGTCAATTATAAGCGACAGCTTATAAATCGCACAGCTAACAAAGTCATGCAGCTAACAAAATAATAAGGTATTTTTGAAAATGAAATGTGAAATGGTGAATAAATTATTCAGTGGTAAACGTGGCTATTTGCTGGGGTTTGTGGCTTGTTTTGGTTTGGTCGGTTTAGCATTGGCGATACAAACGCACTATCAATTAAATCCTTGCCCGCTGTGCATATCACAGCGCATGGTGTTTATGGGTTTGGGCGTACTATTTTTAATCGCAGCTTTCATTAAACCTGCCACTATTCTTGGTAAGTTATTTACTATATTACAGGTGCTAACGGCGCTCGGTGGCGCTGGCGTGGCAATTAGACACTGGTGGTTACAAGCGCATCGCGACACGATGATTGCCGATTGCGGTGTTGGTTTTGACTATATGTTTGAGAATTTCCCGTTACAAAAAGCGCTTAAATTGGTATTCCGTGGCACAGGGGATTGTGCCTCCATCGATTGGACTTTTCTTGGCTTGAGCATACCGCAAATGGCGCTTATCGCCTTTATTAGCATGGCTGTTTATGCCTTGCATCTAGCTAAGCTCAATAAATAATAAAACCACACATAAAGAAACTTAAGTAAATGTATAAAACATTAGATGATTTTGTCGGTAATACTCCCTTAGTTAAACTACAGCGTATGGCTGGCAATACCAGCAACACAATTTTACTCAAGCTCGAAGGCAATAACCCTGCAGGCTCTGTAAAAGATAGACCAGCTTACAGCATGATTACACGAGCTGAAGCGCGCGGCGATATTCAACCAGGCGACACGCTGATTGAAGCGACCAGCGGCAACACCGGCATTGCATTGGCGATGGTGGCGGCAATGCGTGGCTATAAAATGATATTAGTCATGCCAGACAATCAAAGTATGGAGCGCCGTCAAAGTATGAAAGCTTACGGCGCAGAGCTGATATTAACGCCTAAAGATGGCAGCATGGAACTTGCACGTGATGTGGCGATGAAGCTACAAGCAGAGGGCGAGGGCATCGTATTGGATCAGTTCGGTAATAGTGATAATCCTCTAGCGCATTACGAAGGCACAGGCCCTGAGATTTGGCGCGATACTGGTGGAAAGGTGACGCATTTTGTTTCTAGCATGGGTACCACAGGAACGATTATGGGCGTTTCACGCTATTTAAAAGAGCAAAATCCAAACATTCAAATTGTTGGAGTGCAGCCAGAAGAAGGCAGCCAGATTCCGGGTATTCGTAAGTGGCCGGTTGAGTATTTGCCTGAAATTTACGAGGCTAGCCGTGTGGATGAGTTGCGCTATGTGAATCAAAAAAATGCCGAAAACATCACTAGAAAGTTAGCCACTGAAGAGGGTGTATTTGCTGGAATCTCAAGCGGCGGTGCCCTATACACTGCGCTACAGCTATCCAAAGAGCTTGAAAATGCGGTGATTGTCACTATTGTTTGCGATAGGGGCGATCGATACTTATCTACTGGTGTGTTTCCTTCGTAAATACTTTTTTATCAATGTCTACAGCTTAAATGTTTCGTCAGCTAGTTATTGTTTTTAGTGTATGCATCAGTTTGTTTTATCAGCAGGCTTATGCGATTAGTGCGATTCAAATTCAAGTTGGCGAGGTTGATGCACCTGCGGGTAAACTCAAAAATGCACAATTTCAGGTAGATTTAAAAGGCACGAAACCGACGCTAAGCTTGAAAGCAGAAGTAAAGCCAACCAACGAAAAAGAGTTCATTCCCTTCAGCCTGCAATGCGCACAATTTAATACTGAAAAAATCGGGCAAATAGATTGTCTGAATGGCAGCTTTATAGCCAAGCAAGTAAAGGCGCCATTTTCAGTTAATTTTGTGAGTTATCCCAACGATTTTGCAATCGATATTGCCTTTAATGCGGCTAATTTTAGCGATGAGTCTGGCCTGCATGCGGGCGAGAATCTCACTGGTCAAATTAAACTTGCCGCAAAAAATATCAACAAAATTTGGCAATGGAACGGCCTGATTAGCTGGGACAAAGGCGAGTTGTTTTGGCAACCATTTTATTTTGGCAAAGCGGGTAATCGGTTTGAAGTTAACGGCACTTTCAAGCA
>JANLZY010000042.1:0-6268 GCA_031359365.1 Methylotenera sp.
ATTTGATGGGTGATATTACTGTTCAGAAGTTATCACCTCAACAACTCAAAGGTGATGCAATTGTCACGGAGGCGCGAGCATGATTGCGTCATTCCTCGGGCTATGCTCAAATATATTTGGTAGCTACTGGCCAGCAGTGCAGCTGACTGTTTGGACTTTGATAAAGATCGTTGCCATAGTCGCGCCTTTAATGGGCGCAGTTGCCTACTTAACCCTAGCTGAACGTAAAGTCATTGGCTATATGCAAGTGCGTATTGGTCCAAATCGCGTGGGTTATTTTGGTTTGCTGCAACCTATTGCCGATGGTTTAAAGCTTTTATTTAAAGAAATTGTTGTTCCTACCGCTTCAAATAAAACATTGTTTTTATTAGGCCCAGTATTAGCTATTGCACCTGCCTTTGCGGCATGGGCGGTGGTACCATTTGACGCCACTTTAGTTTTGGCTAATGTAGACGCTGGTTTGCTGTATATCTTAGCTATGACATCAGTGGCTGTTTATGGTGTGATAATTGCTGGTTGGGCTTCTAACTCTAAGTATGCATTTTTAGGCGCTCTGCGTTCAGCGGCACAAATCGTGTCTTATGAAATTGCCATGGGTTTTGCTTTAGTCGGTGTGTTGATGTGCGCCAATACATTGAATCTTGGCAAAATCGTGATGGGCCAAGCAGGTGGTTTTTGGCATTGGTATTTCTTGCCGTTATTCCCATTGTTTATTGTTTATTTTATTAGTGCTGTCGCTGAAACTAATCGTGCGCCATTCGATGTGGCTGAAGGCGAGTCAGAAATCGTTGCGGGTTTCCATGTGGAATACTCAGGTATGGCGTTTGCCGTATTTTTCTTAGCTGAGTATGCCAATATGATTTTGGTATCTATGCTCGCTGCAATCATGTTCTTAGGCGGATGGTTGTCACCTGTACCATTTATTCCAGATAGTTTCTTATGGCTTTTGGCTAAAGTGGGCTTCTTATTATTCCTATTCTTATGGTTCAGAGCGACTTTTCCAAGATATAGATATGACCAAATTATGCGTTTGGGTTGGAAGGTGTTTATTCCGATTACCATTGTTTGGATTGTCTTTGTTGGCGGTATGATGCAAACGCCATATGCTTACTTGTTCCATTAATTTGACTCACTTTGATATTGACTTAAAAATTTATGATCGCAAAAATTAAATCAACGCTTTCTAGTTTAATGCTAGTTGAGCTACTAAAAGGGATGGCGTTAACAGGCCGCTACTTTTTTGCGCCTAAAATCACGGTGCAATATCCTGAAGAGGTGACGCCGCAATCAAACCGTTTCCGTGGCTTGCATGCGTTACGCCGTTATCCAAACGGAGAAGAACGTTGTATCGCCTGTAAGTTGTGCGAGGCTGTATGCCCGGCAATGGCAATTACGATTGAATCTGAACAGCGTGAAGATAATACACGCCGCACCACTCGTTACGATATTGACCTAACTAAATGCATTTTTTGCGGTATGTGTGAAGAATCATGCCCAGTGGACTCTATTGTTGAAACGCGTGTGTTTGATTATCACGGTGAACAACGTGGTGACTTGCTTTATACCAAAGAGATGTTGCTGGCAGTAGGTGATAAACATGAGAAGCAGATTGCTGCTGATCGTGCGCAGGACAAAGAATTTAGATAAATATAAGAGTTTAGGTAGAACCGAATCGATATGACCTTTTTTGGCTTACATTTTCAAGACATCGTTTTTTATACGCTGGCAGCTGTATTGCTCTACGCGGCTATTAGCGTAATTACTACCCGTAACCCTGTATATGCTGCCTTATACTTGGTATTGGCGTTCTTTACTGCGGCTGGAATTTGGTTGTTATTGGAGGCCGAATTTTTAGCAATCGCACTTGTATTAGTCTATGTCGGTGCGGTCATGGTGCTGTTCTTGTTCGTGGTGATGATGCTGGATATTAATCTTGATAAATTGCGCGAAGGTTTTTGGAATGCATTACCAGTAGCATTGCCTGTTGGCGGTTTAATGGCAGTAGAAATGGTGATGATAGTAGGCGTGCGTAACTTTGGTATTGATAAAGTGATTGCCCCACCTGCGCACGCAGCGGATTACAGCAACACCGCCGAGTTAGGTCGCGTACTTTACACAGATTATTTATTGCCATTTGAATTAGCCTCAGTCGTGTTGTTGGTAGCGATTGTTGCAGCAATCGCCTTGACATTAAGAGACAGAAAAGAAAGCAAATCTGTAGATCCCTCTAAACAAGTACTGGTTAAAAAAGCTGATCGTCTTCGTATATTGAAAATGGATGCGGTGGTTGAAAAAACTGAAGATGCGACGAATACGCAGGAGACTAAATAATGGTTGGTTTATCTCATTACCTAATTTTAGGTGCGTTGTTGTTTGCAATTAGTGTGATTGGCATATTTTTAAATCGCAAAAATGTAATTATTTTATTGATGGCAATCGAATTAATGTTACTTGCTGTCAATCTGAACTTTATTGCATTCTCACATTATTTACACGATATTGCAGGTCAAGTCTTCGTGTTCTTTATCCTCACGGTGGCGGCTGCAGAATCTGCAATTGGCTTAGCAATTTTGGTGGTGTTGTTCAGAAATCTACGTACTATTAACGTAGACGATTTAGATAGTTTAAAAGGGTAGCGAAAAGAATGACAATGCAACAAATTTATCTCGCTATTCCTCTATTACCGCTATTAGCTGCAATCATAGTCGGCTTGTTTGGTAAGCAATTGCCGCGTGCCGCAGCTCATGTAGTCACGATATTGGGCGTGGGTGTTTCATTTGCTCTGTCGGTTTATGTGCTGAATGATGCAATGACAAGTGCAGCCTACAATGCAACAGTCTACTCATGGCTAAAAAGTGGCAATTTCACTTTTGAAATTGGCTTCTTAATCGACAGACTTTCCGCCATGATGATGGTAGTTGTCACCTTTGTTTCGCTTATGGTCCATATCTACACCATCGGCTATATGCATGAAGATAAAGGCTACGCACGTTTCTTTAGCTATATTTCATTATTTACTTTCTCAATGTTGATGCTAGTCATGAGTAACAACTTCATGCAGTTATTCTTCGGCTGGGAAGCAGTTGGTTTGGTTTCTTACCTATTAATCGGCTTTTGGTATACACGCCCAACGGCTATTTACGCAAACTTAAAAGCCTTCTTAGTAAACCGTGTTGGTGACTTTGGATTTTTGCTGGGTATAGGCTTGGTCTTGTTCCATTTTGGTAGCTTAGATTACGCCGCGGTATTCTCAGTCGCGCCGCAAATGGCTGATGTGCAAATAAACCTAATAGGTAACGCGCAGTGGTCATTGATGACAGTGACCTGTATCTTGCTATTCATCGGTGCAATGGGTAAATCAGCACAAGTGCCCTTGCACGTATGGCTACCAGACTCTATGGAAGGCCCAACGCCAATTTCAGCGCTGATTCACGCGGCAACTATGGTGACAGCAGGAATTTTCATGGTGGCACGTATGTCACCTCTGTTTGAGTTGTCTTCAACAGCACTTTCTTTTGTGATGATTATTGGCAGCATTACAGCACTATTTATGGGCTTTTTGGGCATCATCCAAAACGACATTAAGCGTGTGGTTGCTTACTCAACCTTGTCGCAACTTGGCTACATGACTGTTGCACTAGGTGCTTCAGCTTACTCTGTGGCGATATTCCACTTAATGACCCATGCGTTCTTTAAAGCCTTATTATTCCTAGGTGCGGGTTCTGTGATTATGGGCATGCATCATGACCAAGATATTCGCAATATGGGTAACCTTAAAAAATACATGCCTGTGACTTGGATTACTTCGCTAATCGGCTCATTGGCATTAATTGGTACGCCATTTTTATCAGGTTTCTATTCAAAAGATAGCATTATTGAAGCGGCAAAAGCTTCAACGATTACTGGTAGCGGTTTTGCTTATTTTGCAGTGTTGGCTGGTGTATTTGTCACGGCTTTTTATAGCTTCCGTATGTACTTCTTGGTATTCCACGGTACAGAGAAGTGGCGTGCAGTAAAACATGACGCGCACCACGATGATGATCATGGTGCGCATGACGACCATGATCACCACCATGGCTTATCACCAACTGATGATCCGCATGAGCCAGGTTGGGTGATTAAGTTACCATTAATTCTATTGGCTATACCGTCATTAGTGATTGGTTATTTTGCTATTGAACCTATGCTTTACGGTAGTTTCTTCAAAGGCGTCATATTTGTTGATTCTGCAGCACACCCAGCTATGCATGAACTTACACATGAATGGCATGAAGTAATGCATAACGCGGCAGGTATGGCTTTACATAGTTTGATGTCATTGCCACTATTGCTTGCGGCATCAGGTGTTGCTGTCGCTTGGTTCTTCTATATGAAGCGTCCAGATATTCCAGCAAGTATCCAAGCTAGATTCTCGACTATCAATAAAATACTTGAGAATAAATATGGCTTCGATAGTTTTAATGAACGCGTATTTGCAGCAGGTTCTGTCTTTATTGGTAATAAACTTTGGCAAATTGGTGATGTGAAAATTATCGATGGTGCCATGGTCAATGGTACAGCTAACTTGATAGGCAAGCTTTCAGGCGTAGTACGCAAGTTGCAAACAGGCCTTATTTATCACTATGCATTTGCCATGATTATTGGTGTATTTTTGATGCTCACATTCTTTAATAAAGTATAAAAATGTTGAATTACTTTAGCTCCGACTACTTTTTCAGTCATATTTTAAGTTTCTCTATTTGGGTACCAGTGTTAGCTGGTATCGCGGTACTATTTACCTCAAATGATAACAAGCCAGACACTACTCGGTGGGTGGCACTTATTGGTGGTTTAGCAGCCTTTTTGGTCACTATTCCACTTTATACACATTTTAATTTCGCTGATGGTGGTTTTCAGTTCCAAGAAGGTTTTAACTGGATTCCAGCCTTCCATATTAACTACCATTTAGGTGCGGATGGCATTGCTATTCCACTAATTCTGCTCACAAGTTTTACTACGGTCATAGTCATCATTTCCGCATGGGAAGTGATTGAGAAACGTGTAGCGCAATACATGGCAAGTTTCCTTATTATGAGTGGCCTGATGATAGGCGTTTTCAGTGCCTTAGATGCTATTTTGTATTACGTGTTCTGGGAAGCGATGTTGATCCCAATGTTTTTAATCATTGGTATTTGGGGCGGACCAAACCGTGTGTATGCGACGATTAAGTTCTTCTTATTCACATTGCTAGGTTCGTTATTGATGTTGGTGGCATTTATTTATTTATACATGAACACCAACAGCTTTGAAATCGTCGATTTCTATAACTATCAAATGCCGCTTAATGTGCAAGTGTTGATTTTCTTGGCATTCTTTGCAGCTTTTGCCGTAAAGATTCCAATGTGGCCAGTGCATACTTGGCTGCCAGATGCTCACGTGGAAGCACCAACCGGCGGTTCTGTAGTATTGGCTGCAATTGCACTTAAGCTTGGCGGGTATAGCTTCTTACGCTTTGCAATGCCAATCGCGCCAGATGCCGCACATTATTTATCAGGCTTTATGATTACTTTGTCATTGATTGCCATTGTTTATATCGCGCTGGTAGCCTTAGTGCAAAAAGACATGAAAAAGCTTATTGCCTATTCATCTATTTCACACATGGGTTTTGTTACATTAGGCTTTTTCATATTCAATAACCTAGGTCTTGAAGGCGCAATAGTCCAAATGGTGTCGCACGGCTTTATTTCTGCGGCTATGTTCTTGTGCGTGGGTGTTTTGTATGACCGTGTACACAGTCGTGAAATTAGCACCTATGGCGGCGTAGCTAATACCATGCCTACTTTCGCGGCATTTGCAGTATTGTTTGCCATGGCCAATAGTGGTTTGCCAGGTACATCAGGTTTCGTTGGTGAGTTCATGGTGATTTTAGGCGCTATACAAGAAAACTTCTGGTATGCATTCTTAGCTTCATTTACATTAATTTTCGGCGCAGCTTATACATTATGGATGGTTAAACGTGTATTTTATGGCGAAATTGCAAATGCAAAAGTTGCTGCGCTTAAAGATCTCAATCAACGTGAATTTTTAATTTTAGCGATATTAGCTGTATTAGTATTAGCTTTAGGTATATACCCGCAGCCACTCACAGATATGACAAACGCAACAGTTACACAACTTCTTTCACATTTAATGCAAAGCAAGCTACCTGTAGGTTTGCCGTCAGGTCTATAAGTCATGGAAAATATTCGTTACGACCTCATAACAGCCTTACCTGAAATTGTCATCGTAT
>JANLZY010000046.1:0-1605 GCA_031359365.1 Methylotenera sp.
TTAGACGCTAAAAACAATACCATTAAGAAACCAATGGTTAAAATGACAGCTGTGATGACTCTAGTTTTTAGCATAAGGGTAAATTGTGATTGTTGAAATTAGCGCTTTGTGAATTCTTTTGAGATAAGGTTAGCGCGATTAAGCTTTAGGTTCAACCAACTGCTCGCTAGTACGGCCAAATCGACGTTCACGGTTTTGGTAAGATTGAATAGCCAAATTAAAGGCCGTCTCATTGAAGTCTGGCCACAGCGTATCCGTGAAATATAACTCGGTGTAAGCCAGTTGCCATAAAAGAAAGTTACTAATACGCGTTTCGCCACCAGTACGTATAAACAAGTCTGGCTCTGGCGCGTAACTCATGGAAAGATAAGGGGTAAGGTGATCTTCTCGATAAAAACCTGTGAGTTGCGGTGTCGCTAATTGCATTTTGTTAACGGCCTGCAAGACATCCCAACGACCACCATAATTAGCGGCAATCGTTAATACCAACCCTGTATTATTTGCAGTTAACTGCTCAGAAGCCTCAATTTGAGCCACTAATTCTGCATCAAAGCGGCTGCGGTCACCAATCATAATAAGCTTGATATTGTTTTGATGTAATTTTGCAACTTCACGCTTAAGTGCGTGCATGAACAATCCCATCAGGTATGAGACTTCTTCTGTTGGTCTGCGCCAATTCTCACTACTAAAAGCGAATAGTGTTAAATACTCGACTTTTAGTGTTACGCAATATTTAACAAGATCACGTACAGTTTCCACTCCGCGTTTATGACCTGCAACTCTAGGTAAAAACCGCTTACGAGCCCAACGGCCATTACCATCCATAATAACGGCGATGTGCTTAGGAATTTCGGCCGCAGTCGGAATGGTTTGGGTCGCGCTAGTAAAAAACCCCACGTGGGCTCCAGTCGATTTGAGCTGACTCTTTAAATTGATGAATAGTTTGCAAGTGTATATTCGCTATTTTTCTTACACAGCCATCAACTCTACTTCTTTAACTTGCAGCATTTTATCAATTTCCGTCACAGCTTTGTCGGTTGCTTTTTGAACATCATCTTGCGCGCGACGCTCCTCATCTTCAGAAATTTCTTTATCTTTTAGTAATTTTTTCAAAGTGTCGTTGGCATCACGACGAGCATTACGTACAGAAACTTTAGCGCCCTCAGCTTCAGAACGTACAATTTTGGTCATATCGCGACGACGCTCTTCAGTGAGCATAGGCATAGGTACGCGAATCAAATCGCCGTTAGTTGCAGGATTTAGACCTAAATCACAATCGCGAATGGCCTTTTCAACTTTACCTATCATGCTTTTTTCAAAAGGCTGAACATGAATTGTGCGCGAATCACCTAAATTAACGTTGGCTACTTGATTAACAGCAACCATAGAGCCGTAATATTCAACCATCACATGGTCCAACAAGCCTGTGTGAGCTCTACCTGTACGTACTTTTGCTAAATCAGTCTTTAATGCCTCTAAAGCTCTCTGCATTTTCTGATCTACCGTTTTTTTAATATCGTCTAACATTTCTTTCTCCAACATAATACTTATAATTTTTATACATTCACTACTGTGCCTCAGCTTAAACTTTTAAAGCGAAAAATT
>JANLZY010000073.1:0-3528 GCA_031359365.1 Methylotenera sp.
AGATTGAAGAGTCTGTAAAAGTGTACGGCAAATATCTGCCGCAGACTTCTACCGTGATATTTGGCGGTGTAAATGCCAACCCACAAATCGCGCGCTTGAAAAAACCATTGGATATTCTGGTTGCTACACCAGGCCGCCTGCTTGATCACGCTAACCAAAAGAACGTTGATTTATCAGGCATTGAAATCCTAGTGCTAGATGAAGCTGACCGCATGCTGGACATGGGTTTTATCCGCGACATCAAAAAAATATTAGCAATGCTGCCTAAACAACGCCAGAACTTATTATTCTCCGCCACTTTCTCAGACGAAATCAAAGCCCTAGCCGATGGCTTATTGCACAACCCAGGCTTTGTAGAAGTGGCTCGCCGCAACACTGCATCTGAGTTAGTAGAGCAAACAGTGCATATGGTTGCACAAGGTCATAAACGTGAGTTAATGAGCCATCTCATTCAGCAAAATGATTGGAAGCAAGTGTTAATATTCACTCGCACCAAACACGGCGCAAATCGTTTGGCTGAAAAACTGGTGAAAGATGGTATTCAATCCGCAGCCATTCACGGCAACAAAAGCCAAAGCGCACGCACTAAGGCATTAGCCCAATTTAAAGACGGTTCGATGCGTGTGCTAGTAGCCACAGACATCGCGGCACGTGGTTTAGATATTGACCAATTACCACAAGTTGTGAATTTTGAATTGCCGAATGTACCAGAAGATTATGTACACCGTATTGGTCGTACAGGCCGGGCAGGTAGTAGCGGTGCCGCGGTTTCATTGGTAGATCGTGAAGAATTGAAGCTACTTAAAGATATCGAAAAGCTGATTAAACGCGAGATTCCAAAAGTGCAAGTTGAAGGCTTTACGCCATCTGACAAGCCAGAACCAGAAGCGCCACGTTCAACGCAAGCACATGGCAGACCACCGCGCGGACACGGCCAAGGTCAACAACGTAAGGCACATGTACCAGCAAGCACTGAAGGTAATGGCGCGACTCCTAATGCTGGTCGCAATCAGAACCGAGGCACAGGGCAGCGTAATGGCCAAGCACCGAGAAGCGATACAAGAGCGAATACAGAAGGTCGTCCAGCACAAGGCAACAAAGCTAGGCCTGCGCAAAACCAAAACACACAAAACATGTCTGAGGCTGCGCGTCATCAAGCGATGCCGCAACCAGCTTTATTTGTTCCACCAAGCCCGAATCGCCATCAACCTAATCGGCAAAATGCGGCACGGCCTAATGAAGGTCGCGGTAATGCCGGCAGAACGAACGCAAACCCGAATAGTGCGCACAGAAGTGGTGGTAGAGGTCGTTAAGTTTAACTGTCACATTCAACACTTAAAATTAAACACGCTTTACAAAAATAGATTAAAATCTTACCCAATATTTTTTACAAAAACTTGATTTAGAACTTTAGCTTAGGACAAGGATACACCATGCAAATTGCCATGAACACTGTAGTAACAATGACTTATGAACTTAAAGATGCTGATGGCAACGTGCTTGAATCTAGCACAGATCCAGTAGCTTACTTGCACGGCGGATACGACAATATTTTCCCAAAAGTGGAAGAAGCCATGCATGGTAAAAATGTGGGCGACTCGATTGTTGTTGATTTGCAACCAGTGGATGGCTTTGGTGAGTACGATGAAGAGTTAGTACAAATTGAACCAGCTAGCGCATTTCCAGCGGATGAACTAAAAGTCGGCATGCAATTTGAAGGTGAAGACGAAACTGGCGAAGTGATTTTATACACAGTGACTGAAATCGCAGATGGCAAAGTTGTGGTTGATGGCAACCATCCTTGGGCTGGCGAGCGTTTGATCTTTACTGCAACCGTAACGGATGTTCGCGTAGCAAATAAAGAAGAAGTAACGCATCAACACGTGCACGGCGCTGGCGGTCATCACCACTAAGAAGTTTTTAGACTTTGATGTTATAAAGTAGGAACAAATAAAAAAGCACTCTTGATGAGTGCTTTTTTTATTGCTGTTTAATATTAGCGAGACTTTTGCTACTCTGCTTTGACTGACACTTTTTGATTAACATCTAAGGTTAGCCTAGTATTTACATCCTTTGCATTCCCATCACCCTTGTGTTTTTCTGGTGCGTCTATATGCATTCTGTCTACACTAACGCCAGCCGCTAACAAGGCTTTTTGTATTGCTTCTCCACGAGATTTAGCTAGTGTTTGTAAATCAGCGCCTGATACTTGTATGCTAGCAGTCAGTTTCTGTAACGCCTCTTCATAATGCCCTTCTTTGGGTTTTTCTAACTTAGAGGCCAGTTTCTTCAATAAGCTTTTTTTGGTAAGCGTATCGTAAAGATTATCAATGGCTTTTTGCACCTTAGTATTATTCAAATCGATTGGTCCTGCAGCCTGACCTTCTGCCAATGTAAGCCCCATTTCTTCTGCTACCTGACTACGCACTGTATGCTCTTGTATTGCAGGTGCATCTAAGACTTCATCATAAGCAGGCACGATGCCAAGTACTAAGCCTTGTCTTTTTGCTAACGCAGTACTGATTATTTTAATTTTTTCAAGCTCTGGCGGGCTGAGCACCGTCCCACCAGCTTCAAAAGTAATCGCTTCTAGCTTATCACCACTGCCACCAAACAGTTTACCTAAAGCGCGAAATGGTGCAGTGACAATTTTGCCAAGCACGTTTCTAATGGCTTTCCATACGATGCTTCCATAACTAAATTGAGGATCGTCTAAACTGCCCATGATGGGTAGCTCCAAGTCAATCACACCGTCGCTATCTTCTAAAATGGCAATGGCTAAGTCTAGCGGTAAATCAGCGGCATCTGCACTTTTGATTTTTTCTCCAAGTTTTAATTTGTTAATCACAAACTTGTTTTCGCCTGCTAACTGGCGTTGTTTTATTTTGTACTCTAAATCAACTGAAAGCTTGCCAGAATCAATACGCCTGCCAGCAAACTTTCCAGAATATGGCGTGAGTCGGCTCATTTCTATATTGGTAAATGATAACTTCAAGTCAGTAAAATTAGTGACGTTAAATGGTTGTAAAGAACCACGAATACGTGCCGCACCATAGTCATCTACGCGGCCATCTAACTCCACTTGTGCAGTGGAAGCAGTGTTAGTCGACACGCCATTAATCACACCAGTTAGCGAGTGGATATTAGTACCAAATTGAGGAGTCAGTGAAAGATCTGCAAACTCTAATGCGGCATTGTCAATTCTGACTGTTTCGATATTGATAGGAAAGACATCTTCTTGCGCACCTGCTTCAATAGCTGGAGGTGTCAACGGCTTGTCATTCGCAGTTTTTGCTACATTAGAAACAGAAGATTGAGCAGAAGCTAACATACCGCCACTAGCAGGCAATGCTGAATGTGTAGCTGCAATGACTTTCGTCGGCGCAACTGGCACAGTAGCAGGCTGATTGCGCAGAAATTTTGTCACATTCAAGCTTTTATCTTGATTGATAATAAACTTGCCTACAGGTTTGACTATTTGCAATTCAGCCATCTGTAGGCGGTTGGGCACCAGCGAAACTTGCAGAC
>JANLZY010000091.1:0-1865 GCA_031359365.1 Methylotenera sp.
GCTGCCGCTGTAGAGCGACCAATGCCAGCAAGCGTTTGAATGGTATCAAAGTCTTGTGGAAAATTGCCGCCATGAGCAACCATAATCTGCTGTGCAGATTTATGTAAGTTACGTGCACGCGAGTAGTAGCCTAAGCCGCTCCAATGTTGTAACACTTCATCTTGGCTTGCATTAGCGAGGCTTGCGATATCTGGAAATCGCTGCATGAATTTGCTGTAATAACCAATCACTGCGGCAACTTGTGTTTGCTGCAACATGATTTCCGATACCCATATTGCATAAGGGTCGGTAGTATTTTGCCATGGCAAACCATGCCGCCCATGTATTTTTTGCCAAGCAATCAGGCGGTTTGCAAACTCACTCACAGATTACTTCGCATGGCTTAAATGATTTCCAGTAGACTATTATTAGTTTGTTTAATTGAGGATTTAATATGAAATATAACTTAGGCATCATGCTCGCAATCGCCGTATTAACAGCTGGATGTATTGTAGTGCCGCCAGGACATGATCCACAAGGCCCAGGTAATAGTGAAAACGCGCCTGGGCATAATAAACATGGCGGTCCTGGTAACAGTGACAATGCACCAGGTCAAAACAAATACAAATAATTGCTAATTTATAAAATGCTTGGCGTAAAGTGGCACACTTTAAAAGCCAAGCATTTTGTTTAATTTTTTCTTAGCTGCGTCTTTTGCCTGATCTTCAGCAGATTTAGGCGCTTCAGCAGGTGCAGTCTCAGTAGTGCTCGGCGCTGCATCCGTGGCTTTTTTCTTACCTAATAGACCCTTAAGCGCATCTACCTTATTGCCATCACCCATTAATTCTTTTACTGCGGCGCCTTTTTCACCACCTACTTTATCAAGCAAGTTAGATTTAGCCACAGCCGCGCCGATTGCCGCAAAGTCCATGCCGTATTTAGGATTAGAAAACGTACCGGTGATTTTTACAGGAATTGAAAAGCCAGCTAAAGAATCTAAATCTGCTCCGCCCTGCCCTTTAAGTGATTTCACCACGCTAGGTTTGGCTAAATAGTTGATGGTTTCATTGCCAATATCAATGTCACCGCGGCTATCGCCTTTAGCTAAACGCAGCACGGGTGCTTTCATCGCAAGGTCTTCGTTATGTGCAACGCCATTTTTAATATTAAAAGAAGCGGTAAGTTCGCTAAAGTCTGTTTTTTTACTTTCGTCAGCCCCTACGCTGTTCTTATCTTTAAATATGTTCACCTTAGATTTAATATCACGCAGGGTACCAGCAATATCTACGCCTTTAATCGCACCATCCGCAAGGTTGATAGCAGCATTACCCGCCAATGCTTTTTTAAGCGCACCTACGGTGTTGCCAGAGGCAGTCACATCTACATTTAGCGTGCCTTTACCACTTAGCATGTTGTTATTAATAGCATCAACTAATAGCGGCCCAATCGCGATATTTTTCATATCTTGTTTAAAGACAATGCTTGGTATGCTGCGCGCATCAACTTTAAGCATGCCACTCATGCTGCCTTGATATAAGTTAGCCGCAAATGGTGACACTGTCGCAATGCCATCCGCCGCTTTTAAGCCGATATTCACGTTTTCAGTTTTAACATTAGCAAGTTTAAGCCAGCCGATTTTCGCTTCGCCCGAAGCGTTCAACTTTTTTAGTGCGCTCAAATCAATCGGTGCGTCGCCAGTGCTTTTTGCAGCAGGGCTTTTATTAGCATTAGGATCACTTTTTGTGATGTACTTATCAGCATCTAATTTATCAATATTTACATTAAAGCTGTAAATGGGGTCACTAAATCGCGAAATACCGATACTGGCATTAATTTGACTATCATCCACTTTAGCCGCGAGCGGATTCAAACACACCAGATCAAAT
>JANLZY010000145.1:0-1770 GCA_031359365.1 Methylotenera sp.
TCGACCCAGGCCACCAAGACGAGCCGGGCCTACGAGGACGCGTTCGCTGCGGCGCCGGGCATCACGGTGACGACCCAGGCGTGTCCGCGGTTCGTGGTGTGAAAAATGCGCTCGCGACGGCTAAGCCTTACAAGCAGTGGATTGAGAAAACACGTTATTTCTTAAGTGATATGCCTAAAGTTGATGGCGGTCTAGAGATGGCGGCTAGCCTACTAGATACGCAACAAGCTTTTGGTTATACACAAGAAGACATCAAGTTCGTGATGCAACCTATGGTGCAAAACGGTGAAGAAGGCGCTGGTTCAATGGGTAACGATGCGGCGCTGCCAGTCCTATCTGCTAAACCAAAATTGCTTTATAACTATTTCAAACAATTATTCGCACAAGTAACTAACCCGCCAATCGACCCAATTCGTGAAGAGCTGGTGATGTCATTGGTAACCTTCATTGGCCCAAAACCTAACTTATTAGGCGTGGATGAAGCAACGCCACCAATGCGTTTAGAGGCGAGCCAGCCGGTATTGATGTTAGATGAGTTAGAGCAATTGAAAGCGATTGCTACACTGACACAAAACCAATATAAATCATTAGTGTTAGATATTACTTACCCTGCAACACAAGGTAAGGCTGGCATGGCAGCAGCAGTTGCTAGCATCACTAGCGCGGCTGAAAATGCAGTGAAAAGTGGCTTTAATATTCTGATTCTTTCAGATAGAAATATCAGTACAGATCGCTTAGCGATTCCAGCATTATTGGCTTGTTCTGCAACGCATGAGCATCTAGTAGATGCTGGCCTACGCACAAGTACAGGCTTGGTTATTGATACTGGTTCTGCACGTGAAGTGCATCACTTTGCTTTGCTTGCAGGTTACGGTGCTGAGGCGGTTTGTCCATGGTTGGCGTTTGAAACTATTAAACATATGGATGTAAAAGATCAGTATGTAGCCGCTAAGAACTTTGTTAAAGCGGTTGGCAAAGGCTTATATAAAGTCATGTCAAAAATGGGTATTTCTACTTATCAGTCATACTGCGGCGCCCAGAAATTTGAGGCAATTGGCTTAAACACAGCTTTTGTAGAACAATACTTTACAGGTACCACAACTAATGTTGAAGGTATTGGTTTAGACCAAGTGGCTGAAGAAGCTGAACGTTTGCACACGTCAGCATTTGGTGAAGATCCAGTGTTGGCCAATAGCTTAGATGCTGGCGGCGAGTACGCATTTAGAGTGCGTGGCGAAGAACACATGTGGACGCCAGATTCTATTGCTAAATTGCAACATGCAACTCGCACTGGTCAATACGATACTTATAAAGAGTACGCTAAATTAATTAACGACCAAACACGTCGTCATATGACCTTGCGTGGTTTGTTTGAGATTAAATCAGTAGGCGCGGCAATTCCGCTTGATCAAGTAGAATCAGCCAAAGAAATCGTTAAACGTTTTGCAACTGGTGCGATGTCACTGGGTTCAATTTCTACTGAAGCGCATGCAACTTTAGCCATTGCCATGAACCGCATCGGCGGTAAATCAAACACTGGCGAAGGTGGTGAAGATGCGAAACGTTTCATTCCAGTAGCCACTGACACGACCATGGCGAAAGTCATTGGTAGCGATGTTATTGTGAGAGATATTCCGCTCAAAGCTGGCGATTCAATGCGCTCACGCATCAAACAAGTGGCTTCAGGTCGCTTTGGTGTAACGGCTGAATACTTAGCTTCTGCTGATCAAATTCAAATCAAAATGGCGCAAGGTGCTAAACCAGGTGAAG
>JANLZY010000169.1:0-1900 GCA_031359365.1 Methylotenera sp.
CTTTGATAACCGTATGGGTAAAGATGCGCGTGTTTACTTGGGCTCAGCTGAATTAGCCGCAGTCTGCGCGAAGCTAGGTCGTATGCCATCACATGCTGAGTATTTGGAAACTGTGGGTAATAAATTGGCCAACACTGCGGAAATTTACAAATATCTAAATTTCGACCAAATGACTGAGTATAAAGCGGCTTTGGATACCTTAAGTTCAGGTAAGAAAGTGATTCCAATCGCAGAAGTGGTTTAGTTAGTCAGCTGCAAGTAGAGCGCAACTCTCTATTTAACCTCATTGCCGCCCAAGCGGGAATGAGGTTTTTTTATGAGTTTGATGTATAGGCATGCTTCGATCGATTAAGTGCGAAGCGTTTAATATTCAGTTTTCCTGATATCATCGCTTTATGAATTCAGAGCAAAAACCCGATAATCATCACATTTTTGATCCAGAAGAAATTACACAGCCAGCTAAGCGTGGCGCGTGGAAGTGGATGCTGCCGTTGTCGATTGTGCTCGCTATTGTCGTGTTTGCAGCATGGCATTTCGGCTGGCACGCCAAAGCGGTCACTACTGGCGTGGTGATATTTGCGACCATTTCTCATGTGTTCGCGTGGGTTGTCGCCATGATAGCCCTTATTCCTATTATTGGCCCTCTCATAGTCAAAGTGCTATCGATTGGTGTGATTTGGCTATTGAATGCCATAGGCTATCTAGTTTCATATGTCGCTATTAAGCGCGGTTACTCTAAAGACGTTTTGACTTATCGTGCTGTGACTATTGCACTTATTACTGGCATCGTGATTGGCTACATACTCTGTAGTCTAATTTCTTAAATGTATTAATCTCAACTTTAAACGCTAGTTTTTTCTAAGCACTCACAATATGATCCTTGCAACAATCAAACAAACACGCCTGTATCACCATGTTTTAAAACTGGGTGATTTCTTTCCAGTCATTTTCTTTTTCGGCGGATTCTTATGGGATGCGCTCACCATAGGCCGTAATGTTGCCTACTCAGATTTAATTACTTTTTTTGTTTACTTGGGTATTGCAGCCGTCATTTTATTTATCATCGGTAGTCCGAGATTCATCTTAGCCGATGCCTCAAAACTATCTCCATGGGCTGCAAAAATTCATAAGCGTTTGTACTGGGAGAACTTACCTTATTTTTTATTACAATTTTTTTTCGGCAACCTATTAAGTTCTTTATTCATTCTGTACTTCAAAAGCTCAAATCATTGGCTTGCTTGGGCAATGTCTATTACTTTAGGCATTTTGCTGGTAGCCAATGAATATCTAGAAGATAAATATAAACAACTCACGCTTAGCTGGGCGCTGTTTGGTTTTTGTGCCATGTTGCTGTTTAATTTTGCTTTACCTTATTTAATGGGCAGCATTCATGCGGTATGGTTTTATTTGAGTACATTGTTAGGCGCAGGCGCAGCTTATTGGCTCTACAAAAAAACGCCAGATCATGACGGTAGCATTTGGCCAGTTGGGGTGATAGCGGCTTTGTTAATGCTGGCTTATGCTTTTGATGTGATTCCGCCAGTGCCGCTAGTGAAACGCGATATTGCGGTAGGGTATGCGATTAATAAAGTCGATGGCAATTACCAATTAAGCCAGCAACCATCCAGCTGGTGGGTGTTTTGGCGTAAAGCTAGTACTGATATGCATGTCGAACGAGGGCAGCGTCTTTATTGCTTTTCATCGGTATTCGCTCCAAGCGGCTTAAAGACGCAGTTGTTCCATATATGGCAGTTTCACGATAAGAAAAAAGGCTGGCAGATTGTATCGCGCGCTGGTTTTACTTTATCAGGCGGACGATACAATGGCTTTCGTGGATACACTTACAAAACAGATTTGCAGGCAGGTGAGTGGAAAGTGAGCGTAGAAACTGAAAACAATA
>JANLZY010000182.1:0-7716 GCA_031359365.1 Methylotenera sp.
CGCAACAATGCTGTGTCATCATTAGCATTGGCAATCAAACGCATATAAGCAAGCGCATGTTTAATCTCAGCGCGTTCAAAGAACCGTAAGCCACCATACACGCGATAAGGCAAGTTGGCGTTAAACAGCGCTTGCTCTAAAATGCGCGACTGCGCATTCGAGCGGTAGAGCAGGGCGATTTCGCCTAACGATGTGCCTTCGCAATGCAGCATTTTAATTTCATCGACGATGAATTGCGCCTCGTCGGTATCGTTATAAGCATCGTACACACGTACAGGTTCGCCCGCACCCGCGCTAGTCCATAAGTTCTTACCTAAGCGATTGTTGTTGTGCGAAATAATCGCGTTGGCGGCATCTAGAATATTGCTATGAGAGCGGTAGTTTTCTTCCAGCTTCACTACATTTTGTACTTTGAAATCCTTTTCAAAGTCGCGCATGTTCCCCACGCGTGCACCCCGGAAGCCATTGATGGATTGGTCATCATCGCCCACAGCGAACATGCAGTTGACTTCGCCAGCGAGTAGTTTTAGCCACATATATTGCAGGCGATTGGTATCTTGAAATTCATCTACTAGAATATATTTAAAGCGGCTTTGGTAATGGCCACGAATATTGGCATCGCGTTCCAGTAATTCGTAGCAACGCAATAGCAATTCGGCAAAGTCAGCCACGCCATCGCGTTGACATTGCTTGTCATACTCATCAAAAATCTCGCGCATTTTGGTGGAATGTGGGTCGTAGGCTTCTACTGCATGCGCGCGCAAACCTTCGTCTTTACAGCCATTGATAAAGTTCTGCACTTGCTTAGGTGGAAACTTTTCATCATCTACATTCATGAGTTTCATCAAACGTTTAATCACAGATAATTGGTCTGCAATATCTAGAATCTGAAAGCTTGCAGGTAAACCAGCCTCGCGGTGGTGAGCACGCAACAAACGATTACAAAGCCCGTGGAATGTGCCAACCCACATGCCACGTGTATTGATTGGCAATGATGCCGTAATACGCGTGAGCATTTCTTTAGCGGCTTTGTTGGTGAACGTCACAGCTAATAAACCTGTGGGTGAAACTTGTCCCGTTTGAATCAGCCATGCGATACGCGCAGTCAGAACGCGTGTTTTTCCGCTACCTGCGCCGGCTAAAATTAACGCGGATTGTTGTGGTAAGGTGACAGCCTCTAGCTGTTTATTATTAAGGCCAGTGAGTAGTGTAGATTCTTTTTCCATGGCTATATTATCGCATGGGATGAGTTAAAATTTTGGAAGTAATCTGCTTACAAAGCGATACAGAATGTTACAAAAAATCGAGAACTAAAGCCAAATAATGCCGTCTGAACTTACATGATAGCTAAATTAGATTTTAGTTATCTTTCCGCTTCTTTCCTCCCTGAGCGGAAGCCTTAGACAATAAGGCATTTCGCCCCGACTCTAACCCCTTTGAGTCGGGGCTTTTTTTTGCTGTTTTATAAGCTATTTGGCACAGCCCCCACATGTATTCTATAAATAAGAGAACAAAACTGAAGTTCATCAGCCATTTGTTTTACTGGGCTTTGGTTATGATATTAGGTTCCGATTAGTCGATTATAAAAGGGGTTTGCTTTGCTAAAACCTGCAATTCCAGTAAATGAGTCAGCGCGACTTTCAGCATTAGCAAGGTATGAGGTACTAGATACAGTGAGCGAACAAGAGTTCGATGATATTACACTGCTCGCATCCCAAATATGTGAAGTACCAATCGCCCTGATTTCTCTTATCGATGGAGACCGGCAGTGGTTTAAAAGTAGCATTGGCTTAGATGCTACTGAAACCCCACGAGACATTTCATTTTGTGGTCACGCTATCCATCAAAATAGTTTATTTGAAGTTTCAAACGCGCTGGATGATGGTCGGTTTGCAGATAACCCTTTAGTCACTGGTGCGCCAGATATTCGCTTTTATGCAGGTATGCCAATTGTCACCAATGATGGTTTGGCGCTCGGCACCCTGTGTGTAATTGACAGTACTCCGCATACGCTGACTTCAAAGCAGCGCGACACCTTAGCCGTTCTTGCTAGACAAGTCATGCGTTTACTCGAAGCTAGAATAGCTTCAAAACAATTATTATGGCTTTCTGACGAGGTGAATAAGAAAGCTGTTTTTAAGAGTGCATTATTAGCTTCTGCGGCGGATAGCATTATTTCAACCACGCCAGATGGCATTATTCTTACTTTTAATCAAGCAGCAGAAAATTTGCTAGGTTACAAGCAGGTAGATTTAATTGGCATCCATACTCCCATCATTTTTCATGACCATGATGAAATCTTAGCAAGAGCGGCTGATTTGAGCCTTGAGTTTAACCAAACAATAGCACCAGGTTTTGATGCGCTGGTATTCAACGCTAGTTTAGGTGTAGCAGATATTCATGAGTGGAGTTATATCCACAAAAATGGCACTAAAGTGCCTGTTAGGTTAGCTGTTTCTGCAATGCATGATGAGCAAGATAATATTATTGGGTTTATTAGTATTGCCAGTGATATTAGCGAGCGTAAGCGCCATGAACAGGATGTATTTACTGCCACAAGTCAGTTGGAAGCCTCTCTGGAAGCTATTCCTGATTTAGTGTGGATGAAAAATATGGAAGGCGAATTTTTACGCTGCAACCGTTCTTTTGAGCGATTTTTAGGCAGTGATAAGCCCGATGTTATTGGCAAAACCGATTATGATTTTTTTGATAGAGAATCGGCCGACTTTTTTCGGCTTCACGATAAAAAAGCGGCTAGTCAGGGTTTCCCACTCATTACCGAAGAGTGGCTCACTTTTAATGACGGTTACTACGGCTTGTTTGAGGTAACCAAAACAGGTATTAAAGACAGCGCTGGCAATCTTATTGGTACGTTAGGCATGGCGCATGATATTACTGAACGTAAGAATATTGAGTCAAAGCTGCGGCGCCAGCGCGAGGCCATGCAAGCGCTTAATGATATTTCATCTCAAACAATATATGCGCATTATAAAGAGCAGTTAAGGGAGGCGCTTGCCGTAGCAGCCAAGTATTTAGGTATGGAGTTTGGCATATTATGCAAGGTTCAAGACGATAGCTGTAAGATTGATGTGCAAAGCTCGCCAGCCGATACTATATACGACGGACTAGAGTATCCATTTGTCGATACTTATTGCTCATTACTATTTCGCACAGACGACATTATGTTTGTAGAGCAGATGAAAAACTCTCAATACGCTAACCATCGATGCTACTCGCTTATGGGATTTGAATCCTTTATTGGCCTGCCACTTTTGGTGGATGATGAGCGCTATGGCTTGCTGTTCCAGTCTTATCAGGCGCACTTTAATGGGTTTGATAAGACCGAGATCGATTTTTTACATTTGCTTTCTCGTTGGGTTGTGAGTCTTGTTCGACGCCATAACCTTTCTGAGCAAATTACTAAAGGTAATGAACGATTTGACTTAGCGCTTAAAGGCGCCAATCTTGGCTTATGGGATTTAGATGTACTCACAGGTAAAGTTTTTTATAATGCACGCTGGGCTGAAATGCTAGGTTATGAATTATCTGATATTGAGCAGTCCGCGGATGCCTTTGTGAAGTTGTTGCATCCTGATGAAAAAGATGAGGTATTAGCTAGCATAGAGGCACATTTCAAAGGTGAAACCGCTGAATTGTCATTAGAATTTAGAATGCAGCATCAAGATGGTAGCTGGGTTTGGATTTACGATCATGGTCGAGTGATGGAGCGCAATGCTGATGGTACGCCAATCAGGGTGCTGGGCACACACATGGATATTTCTAAGCGCAAGGCAACGGAGTTGTTAGCGAACTCTAATGCGGAATTACTGCGTAGAACCAATAATATGGCGAAAGTGGGCGGCTGGGAGCTTAACCTAGCCACCATGGGTATTTACTGGTCAGAAGGTATCAAACGCATTCATGAAGTGGCTGATGATTATGTGCCAGAAATTACTAAAGCCATTAATTTTTATACGCCGGAATCTAAGCCTATTATTACTACAGTGGTTAATAATGCAATTGAAAATGGAGTGCCTTGGGATGTAGAGTTGGAAATCATTACCGCCAAAAATAATCATAAATGGGTGCGGGCGCAGGGTAATGCCATTTATGAAAACGGTAAAATTGTGCGCTTAGTGGGCGCATTTCAAGATATTACTCAACAAAAAACTGCTGAAGATGCCATTAAACAACTGGCTTTTTATGATGTATTAACACAGTTGCCAAATCGAAGATTACTGCTAGATCGCCTAGAACGCGCTTTACTCAGTAGTGCCAGAAGTGAATGCTACGGTGCATTAATATTTATTGATTTAGATAACTTTAAAACCTTAAATGACACGCTGGGACATGATATGGGTGATGCTCTGTTAAAACATGTGGCATTACGCTTGCAGGACTGTTTAAGAGAATGCGATACAGTAGCAAGGTTTGGTGGTGATGAGTTTGTAGTGATGCTAGAAAACCTTGATACAGCGCCATTTGAAGCTAAAAACCAAGTGGAAATAGTGGGTGCTAAAATAATTCAAGCACTTAATCAACCATACGACATCGTACCGCAGGGCTATTACAGCACGCCTAGCCTAGGTGCCGCGGTATTTATCGGCAAAAATGATACGGCGGATGAAGCGCTAAAACGTGCAGACATTGCCATGTACCAAGCAAAATCTGCTGGTAGAAATTGCTTGCGGTTTTTTGACCCAGAAATACAAGCTAACGTAGATATTAAGGCGAGCTTAGTTGAAACGTTACGCCATGCTATTGGCAGTCATCAATTTGTATTGCACTTCCAACCCCAAGTAGATAGAGCTGGCGTAGTCACTGGCGCTGAAGCTTTGGTGCGCTGGAATCATCCACTGCAAGGCATGGTTTCTCCACTAGAGTTTATTCCTTTAGCAGAAGAAATAGGGCTTATCTTGCCGCTAGGTAAATGGGTGCTAGAAACTGGCTGCAAACAACTCGTTTCTTGGGCTGAATCCACAGAAACCGAGCACCTAAATTTATCAATTAACGTCAGCGCCAGGCAGTTTCATCAACCAGATTTTGTGGCGCAAGTGTTAGACGTGTTAAGCGTTACTAACGTAAATCCGCAGAGATTAAAGCTAGAGCTTACGGAAAGTATGCTGGTTGATGATATGGATGACGTAATTGCCAAGATGACTTTGCTGCAAGCTGCTGGTATTCGATTCTCATTAGATGACTTTGGCACAGGATTCTCATCATTAAGTTATTTAAAGCAATTGCCGCTTTATCAATTAAAAATTGATAAATCTTTTGTGCGTGATGTGTTGAGTGATCAGAACGATGCGGTCATTGTGCGAACTATCGTTGCGCTAGCGAGTAGTTTAGGATTATCTGTTATTGCCGAAGGTGTGGAAGTTGAAGGGCAACGAGACTTCTTGGAAAATAATGGTTGCTATGAATATCAGGGCTATTTCTTTAGCCGTCCATTACCTATTGAAGATTTTGAAGTTTATAGAAAGTCCTTACAAACAAATCATATTTAGCACTCGCTAAAAAATTTGCGACCACCGCTAAATGGCGGCTCATTTTGCACGCATGTTGCGCTGCTAACTACCACCCCAGCACACAAAACAGTGACTACGCGTATAAATTTAGCTGTAATAAAGCTGATAATATATAATGCGAATCATTATCATTTTTGATATTGTCAAGAATGTTAAGTTTAAATGAAAGATTAATCCGTTAAATTAAAGGAGATTATGATGTTGGCATCATTGAATCATAAAAGGTTGAGTGTAGCGATTGCATTAGCATTATTTGCAGGCAACGCAGCAGCCACTAGCGTTGAAGATAAAATAGAGTTGTTACAACAAGAAATTGAAGCACTTAAAGATCAGGTTGCCGCAACTAAAACCAACAAATCATCGACTGGTATTCAAAGCTTTGTAGATAACACTACAATTGGTGGCTATGGCAATTTGAACTACAATAACTTTAGTGGTGGTGCAACGGCTAAAGACCAAATTGATTTGCAACGATTCGTACTATTCTTTGGTCATAAATTTAACGATATGGTGAGCTTTAAATCTGAGTTTGAGATTGAGCATGCTGTATCGAGTGCAGATGACAGCGGAGAGGCGGAAGTAGAGCAGGCTTATCTGGATTTTCACTTTAACGATAAAGTAAATGCAAAAGTTGGCTTGTTTTTAATCCCTGCAGGATTGCTTAATGAAACACACGAACCGCCTACCTTTTTTGGCGTAGAGCGTAATCAAATTGAGTCACGTATTATTCCAACCACATGGCGTGAAGCTGGTGTGGCGCTGTATGGTGAAACATTGCCTGGCCTAAAATACCAAGTAGGCATTACTACTGGATTTAGCGCTAGAAAATTTGATGATCCACTTGTTGGTATCAAGTCAGCACATCAAGAGGGTCAACTTGCAGACGCTGAGGACTTAGCATTTTCAGCTGCGCTAAACTATACGGGTATTAATGGATTATTAGTCGGTGGTTCAGTATTTACTGGTGACACAGGGCAAAATGAACCAGGCATAGGTGACGCACGTCTTACTTTGTGGGATCTTCATACGCGCTACCAAACAGGTAACTGGGATTTACGTGCGCTGTATGCGCGTGGTCATTTGAATGATGCTGCTGATATCACAGCTGCTACTGGAGTGAGCGCACCAAGCGCATTCTATGGTTGGTTTACAGAAGCTGCTTATCATGTATGGAAATCTGGCGATATGGATTTTGCACCATTTGTACGTTATGAATCATATGACACACAAGCAAGCTTGCCGTTTAACAGTGTACGTGTTGATGGTAGTGAGAATAAAGTTTGGACTGTTGGTGCAAACTTCTGGCCAACACCGCAAGTGGTATTAAAAGCTGACTTCCAATCTTACGACAAAAAAGATGAGGACCGTGGCAATAAGCGCCTTAACCTTGGTATGGGATACATGTTTTAATTGAAATCCAACGCTCAATATTTTGTTTGCTTAGGCCTTAGCCGCTTATCTAATAAGCGTTGGTGTTATCAATGGTTGGCACTCGCCAGCTTTTTGATAATGCCAATGGCCTTATCTGCCGAGCCTTATTTGACGACGACACAGTTTTTGGAAAGTGCCTTTGGCGCTAGCCAGCCTAAAATGGAAACGCTTTGGGTAACAAAAGATGTTGCAGTTCAGGTGGAAAATATTTTAGGTCATACCCCTAAGCAATTGAGAATACGTTATTGGAAAAGTAACCTAAAAACTGCATGGATACTTGAGGAAATTGGCAAAGAAGAGCCAATAACCGCAGGGATTGTTATTCAGTCAGGTAAATTAAATCAAGTCATCGTGCTCGACTATAGAGAAAGTCGTGGTGGTGAAGTGCGTCATCCAAACTTCTTAAAACAATACCAAGGCGCAGATTTGCAAAAAGACTATCAGTTAGATAAAGGTATTGATGGCATCTCTGGTGCGACTTTGTCTGTACGTGCAATGGGGCGCATGGTGAGGTTGGCCTTGTATTTTGACCATATCAGCCGCGCAGAGCCTGTTCAGATTGACTCACATTAAACCAACCATAAGGTAATGCTATTACTTGACTTAATTAGTAAAAAACCTCGCTTAAGCGAGGTTTTTTTGTTGCTAAGCTAGTTTGCATCATCCGGCGCCATCTTTTGGATGGGCGGCAAGATGATACAAATCTAAAACTACATCATACCGCCCATGCCACCCATACCGCCCATATCGCCGCCAC
>JANLZY010000176.1:0-15151 GCA_031359365.1 Methylotenera sp.
AATTGAAATGTTTGCCATCGATTTAAAATACACTATATCTTGAGTATTTTTAGTTTAAATTTGGATTTTATCGATGCGCTAAGTGTTGTTATCAACGTGGCGCTATCAGAAAGCAGAGCCGATGATGGTTAATAGTCGTGAACATGTTGCATTGAGTGCATACCTTAATCTTTTGGAGCGTAAGGGCTTCACCAAAATTGAGCTTCGCCAGCGTGAGGTGATTATACTTAAGCTTATCCCTTGGATTGAAAAAATTCATTGTGATGGAAATGCTTTTAGGGATGCGGTTGATCAACTATTTAAAAACTTGGATAAATTACTATGGTTTAGTTATTTACCGGTGCTTAGAGAGTTCTTTTCGTTTTGGATAGACGACATTAAAGCGATTGTTGCCATGAGTCAAGACAATGCTTTTGGTGCAAATTTAATCAAATGGAAACCAGTCGAAAGTGATTTAAAGGACTTGTGGAACTCATTAGATAAGCATACTTTAACAAAAGTAGAAATGTTGCCATTAGACGAGTACGAGAAGGTGCTTCGTGGTAACGGTGTAGAAGATTTCGTTGTGAATGCTTGTAAAAAGCTAGCCAAACTTCTATTGATATTATTGCGAAATGCACCACATAAGCAACCAGTGGCCTACCGCCACGCACTAGATGCCAATTTGACTTTATTCTCATCGAATGAAGCTTATAAGGTGACATTAAAAGTTGGGCGGGAGTTCTATTACTTCTGGAAGAGTGGCGTTCATATAGTTGACCCAGCTCAACCGCAACTTGCTTATGCAGCCTAGTTATTAACTCACCACATGCAAAATGAGTGTAAAAAAAGGAGACTTTCGTCTCCTTTTTTATTTTCCTGCCATCTCAACTTAAGTATCTTTAATTGTTAAGTCCAACATTTACTCAATCAATAATTCACGCTTACCAGGTACACCATTCATTGCCTCTGCATCTTCTAATGCAGTTTTACGTGAAGTAATCACTGGCCATAATTCCGCTAAGCGCGCATTTAAGGCGATAAATTCTTGTTGGTCTGCTGGTACATCATCTTCGGCAAAAATTGCTTCAGCAGGGCATTCTGCAACGCATAGCGTGCAGTCAATACACTCATCTGGATTAATCGCTAAGAAGTTAGGGCCTTCTACAAAGCAATCTACAGGGCAAACATCAACGCAATCAGTAAATTTGCATTGAATACAGTTTTCAGTGACGACATAGGTCATTTTTTAGGTCCTTAACAGCTATAAAGCGTAAAACGCTATTTTATTTGAATTTGAATTATTTTGCATCGCTTAATTGTTGCGCTATATCAAGTAACGCCTAAACAATCATCCCAGCGCCAACCGTATTATTTGTACTTTCGTCGATCACGATAAACGCACCAGTGGTCCGGTTAGTGCTATAACTATCGACCATGAGTGGCTGTGCTAGTTTGAACGTAATGCGTGCAATATCATTCATTTTAAGGTCGGTAGTGGCTTGTTCTTCAAGTGTATTCACGTCAACTTTGTAAGAAATAGTACCAACTTTTGCTTTAGACTCACGTGTAGTGTGACGAATCACATAAGTGCGAGCTGGGGATAATGGTGTTTCTGACAACCAGCAAACAAAAGCTTCGATTTGTTTAACAGGTGCAATAGTGCTGCCTGTTTTAACGATCATGTCACCGCGTGAAGTATCAATTTCGTCCTCTAGCAGTAGCGTAATACTTTGCTCTGTTTGAGCACTTTGTAATTGCTCATCGCCAATTTGAATCGCTTTTACTTTAGATTGGTAGCCATTTGGTAATACGGTAACAGCGTCACCTACGGCAATGTTGCCGCTTTCGATTCTACCCATAAAGCCTCTAAAGTCATGCAAATCGGCATCTGCACTGGCATGCGGACGGCATACAAATTGCACTGGGAAGCGGAATTCTTCATCGCCTTCAGTATGTGCTGCAGGTGCTTTTTCTAGCATCTCTAGTAGTGTTTCGCCTGTGTACCAAGGCATGTTCTCTAGGCGGTCAACCAGCATGTCACCAGCTAAGGCCGACATCGGAATGAACTTAATATCTCTAGCTTGCGCAAAGCCAATCTCATTTGCAAATTTTAGATAATCTGCACATATCTTTTCATACGTCGCTTGGTCGTAATTCACCAAGTCCATTTTATTCACTGCAACAACGATGTGTTGAATACCAACCAAATGCGCTAAATAGCTGTGGCGACGTGTTTGCGTAAGCACACCGCGACGAGCATCGATTAAGATGATTGCCAAGTTGGCAGTAGACGCTGCAGTCACCATGTTGCGGGTGTATTGTTCGTGACCAGGCGCATCGGCAATAATGTATTTACGTGTACCTGTGCTGAAGTAGCGATAGGCTACGTCAATGGTGATACCTTGCTCACGCTCAGCTTGCAAACCGTCGGTTAGCAGAGATAAATCCACTGCTTCCATGCCACGTTTTTTCGAGGTATTCGAAATTTGCGTTAATGTGTCTGCCAAAATGGTTTTGGTATCAAATAGCAAGCGGCCGATGAGCGTACTTTTGCCGTCATCGACAGAGCCGCAAGTCATAAAGCGCAAAAGTGAATCGTTGTGTTGTGTTGTCATATTTTAGTTTTAAATAATTGATTTATTGTAGATTGGACTTCATACCAATAAGTCGGCTTAAAAACCGACCTGCAATTTAAAAATAGCCTTCTTTTTTACGCTGTTCCATTGATGCATCAGAGGTTTGGTCATCAAGCCTTGTTGCGCCACGCTCTGTGATGGTTGATGTTGCAGTTTCTAATACAATTTTTGATACGGTGTCAGCGTCTGAAATCACAGGCGCTGTACAGCTAATGTCGCCCACAGTTCTAAAGCGTACTTGCATGTTGATGATTTCTTCGCCAGCTTTTACTGGGTTGGTCACTTCGCCATTCACGAGTGGCACATTCACTGGCACAATCGAGCCAGCACGCATGACTATGTCGCGTTGATGTGCGAAGTAAATGCTTGGTAATTGTAGTTTTTCACGTTCGATATATTGCCAAACGTCCATTTCTGTCCAGTTGGAAATAGGGAAGGCACGAATGTTTTCGCCTTTGTGTGAACGAGCGTTGTACAAACTCCACAATTCTGGGCGCTGATTTTTTGGATCCCATTGACCGAACTCATCACGGAAACTCATGATACGTTCTTTAGCGCGTGCTTTTTCTTCATCACGGCGTGCGCCGCCAATACAGCAATCAAAGCCAAACTCTTCAATCGCTTCAAGCAGCGTGACGGATTGGTGTTTGTTGCGTGACTCGTCAGCTGATTTCAACACAACTGTTCCGCGTTTCATTGAATCTTCAACTGAACGCACGATTAGGCGTTCGCCCAATTCAGCAGCGCGTTGATCACGGAAATCAATTACTTCTTGGTAATTATGACCAGTATCAATGTGCATTAATGGAAACGGAAAGCGTCCTGGGCGAAAAGCTTTTTCAGCCAAACGCAAAATACACAGCGAATCTTTGCCACCTGAGAACAGCAACACCGGGTTAGAGCACTGCCCAGCTACCTCACGCAGAATATAAATGGCTTCTGATTCTAGCCAATCTAAATGCGACAAAGGCTGGTGGTTTGATTTTTCTTTATTTAACATATTCAATAGCTTACTTTATATAATTAATTCAAAACTTTAATTCTAGCTTAACTTTACGTTTTTATTTTTACGAACTACTTTTTAACGTGAAGTCCACATTCTTTGTTAAGTGGGTCTTCCCACCACCATCTGCCAGCGCGAACATCTTCACCCATGGCAATTGCACGTGTACATGGTGCACAGCCTATGCTTGGGTAAAACTGATCGTGAAGTTGGTTGTAAGGGACTTCGTGCAAGCGGATGTATGCCCAAACTTCTTGCTCTGTCCAATCGCTTAGCGGATTGAATTTTTCTAGCTTGTTACCTTCGTCAAATTCGCGCACTGGCAAGCTAGTTCTTGTTGTAGCTTGTGCCGCACGCATACCAGTGACCCATGCATCTTTGCCTTTAAGTGCGCGTTGCAAAGGCTCTACTTTACGCATATGGCAGCAGCTTTTACGAAGCTCAATAGATTCGTAAAAAGCATTGATGCCATTCGTCTTAACGTAAAACTCAACAGTTGCGGCTTGCGGAAAATACACATTCAGCTTAGTGCTGTAGTGTTTTTCTGTTTCTGCAATCAAGTCATAAGTTTCAACAGGCAAGCGACCTGTATCGAGTGAAAAAATCTCAATCGCTACCTGATTTTTGAGAATGATGTCAGTCAAGACCATATCTTCTGCACCAAAGCTGTTGGCGAAGGTAATGTTCTTAATTTGTAGGTCGGGTTTTAACCCGACTTCTCGGACTGAAGTCCGACCTACCGCATCTTCTAGCAAGGCCAAGACTGCCGCAGCTTTTGCATTGACACTAGCAACTAGCGCATCAGTCAACTCTGGCTTGGTAGCAGGGTTGCTTGCCGCTGGCTTGAGCATAGAAACAGTGCTATTCATTATGCAACTCGGTTATAGCGTTTGAACACAGGGCGAGGTTCGTCAACCGCACCTTGGTAAGGGTTGGTAAAGTCATTCAAGCTTGCCAATGCTTCTGTTGCTGAGCGATCTGCACGAATGAGGTAGCTGGTAAAGCCGCTACGCTTAAAGAAGTACAATTGGTCACGTAACACATCACCGATAGCGCGTAATTCATTTTTAAAGCCGTAACGTGTGCGTAATAAGGTACCTAGTGAGAAAATGCGACCATCAGCAAAGCGTTCTACATGCACAGCAATCATTGGTAGGCTATTTAAATCGCTTACGTTATTCACTAAGTCTTCTAGAATTTCATGCGTATCAACCCACACCCCGATTTGATTGTTGGTCATACGGTCCTGTAGCTCGGCTTTGCGCGCAATAAAGACGCTTAATGGCACAATTATTTTGCCCGTGCTTGGAATCTCGGTATTGGCAATTTGTTCTGCTGAAACGGTCTTTTCTCCGGTCAGCTTGAATAAAACAACTTTACCGGCTTGCTTACGTTCTTCCACTTGGCTAGCTGGCAGTTTGACGATAGTCCATTCATTCTCTGAAATGGTGGCAACGCCATTATTGAGCGCGATTAAATTACTCATGCTGTCACCTCTGGTTTTACTATACTTTTGTCTGCATATACGTGTGCTTTGAATGGTGAAACACCTAGGCGGCGTACGGTATCAATAAAACGTTCTTCTGGCGTACGCTCTTGAATATAAACATCAATCAGTTTTTGTACCACGGCTGGCATTTCATCTGCTGAGAATGATGGTCCAATTACTGAACCTAGACTTGCGTCGTTGCCTTGGCTACCACCAATGCTGACTTGATACCATTCAGAACCATCTTTATCGACACCTAAAATACCGATGTGACCAATATGGTGATGACCACACGCGTTCATACAGCCTGAGATATTGAGTTCAATATCGCCAATGTCATGCAGGTAATCTAGATTATCAAACTGCATTTGGATGGCAGTTGCAATGGGGATGCTCTTTGCGTTAGCCAATGAGCAGAAATCGCCGCCTGGGCAGCAGATAATGTCAGTCAGCAAGCCAATATTTGGCGTTGCTAAACCATTTGCACGGGCTTTTTCCCATACAGCAAATAAGTCGCTAAGTTTAATGTCGGCCAAAATTAAATTTTGTTCGTGAGAAACACGCAATTCGCCAAAGCTGTATTGGTCGGCAAGGTCGGCAACGACATGCATTTGCTCAGTAGTTGCATCGCCAGGTGCTGTGCCATGTGGTTTTAATGAAAGCGTAACGGCACGATAACCTGTAACTTTGTGCGCATGCACGCTACGTTTAACCCATGCGGCAAAGGCTGGGTTGCTTGCAATAGCTGCATCAAAACCTGCATCATGCGCTGATAGGGTTTCATAAGGCATTGCTTCAAAATGCTTGCTAACGCGCTCTAACTCACCTTCTGGAATCGTGTTAGGTGCATCTTTAAGATGTGACCATTCTTCTTCGACTTGGCGTTTAAATTCTTCAATGCCAAGTGCTTTTACTAAAATTTTGATACGTGCTTTGTAGGCGTTGTCGCGGCGACCATGTAGGTTGTACACGCGAATAATCGCTTCGCAATAGGTGAGGGCATGCTGCCACTCTAAATGCTCACGAATCACTGAGCCTAGAATCGGCGTACGGCCTAAACCACCGCCTACCCATACTTTGATGGCGACTTTGTTGTTGCTGTCTTTATAAAACTCCATGCCGATATCGTGCATTTGCACCACAGCACGGTCATCGCGAGTGCCAGACACAGCAATTTTAAATTTGCGAGGCAATAGCGCAAACTCAGGATGGAATGTACTCCATTGACGCATGATTTCAGCCATGACGCGTGGGTCAACAATTTCATCTGGCGCAATGCCAGCGAATTGGTCGGTAGTAATGTTACGGATACAGTTGCCTGAAGTTTGAATGGCATGCATTTCAACAGTAGCTAACTCAGCTAAAATTTCGGGCACATCTTCTAGTTTAGGCCAGTTTAATTGCAAGTTCTGACGAGTGCTGAAATGTCCGTAGCCTTTATCATATTTACCAGCAATGTCGCCCAGTTTGCGCAATTGCTTGCTTGATAGCATGCCGTAAGGCACGGCAACGCGCAGCATAGGCGCTTGGCGTTGAATATACAGGCCGTTTTGTAAGCGTAGTGGACGGAATTCGTCTTCGCTTAGTTCGCCTGCTAAATAACGACGTGTTTGATCACGATACTGCGCAACGCGCTCATCGACGAGTGTCTGGTCTATTTCATCATACTTATACATGTTGTGCTTTTCTTAATCCCAAAAAACTTAACTAATAATCTCTATGGCATATGGAGTAGGTAACTCGTTATTTTAATGGAAAACGAGTTTTAAGCCCACAAAAATCAATATTAATGCAAGTGCAATGCGAACCCAGTGCTCAGCTACTTTTGAACTTAAATGGCTACCAATCCAAATGCCTGGAATAGAGCCGATTAACAAAGTGCCGAGTAAGCTGTAATCTACAGTGCCTATACTTGCATGACCAAGCCCAGCAACCAGTGTAAGCGGTACTGCATGAGCAATATCTGAACCAATAATAGTAAGAATTGACCTATGCGGGTAAATGATTAATAAGGCTGTTACGCCCAATGCGCCTGCGCCCACCGAAGTTAGCGTGACTAATGCGCCTAAAACTAAGCCTAATATCACGGTTAAATAAGGCGTCCATTTTTCATTTACCAAATGTTCTTTATTTGAGAACTTAACCAACTGATTGCGGAATAGCACAGAAAGTGACGTCACTAATAATGCAATTCCGAGCCAAAATTTAATCGTATTTACTGCTGCATCTGAAGCGATATCTTGATTACGCAAATAAAGCGTCGTCAGTATAGAAGCAGGCACGCTACCAAATGCTAACAGCCGTACTATTTTCCAATCGATGTTCCCTAGTTTGCCATGTGCAAAAATGCCTACACTTTTTGTCACTGAAGCGTAGAGCAAATCTGTGCCTACAGCTAAAGCGGGTTTGATGTGAAAAAACAGCACTAGAATCGGCGTCATAAGCGAACCGCCACCAACACCTGTCAAACCAACTAACATGCCGACCACAAAGCCGGCAACAATGTAACCAAATTCCATGTGGAGTATCCGTTAATTAAAGCAATTTATTGAACAACTTCTAAAGCATGCGCACTATATCAGGTATAAAATATATTTTTTAGAATATGTTATTCTATATGTATAATTTTTAGTTATATTGAATTGCTTAAAATTTACAATTAAAAGACTTTGAAATGATAAGGCTATGAAACTACAACAACTACGCTACCTCAATGAGGTGGCTCGTCAAAATCTTAACATCACGAGTGCTGCTGATGCTTTATACACTTCGCAACCTGGTGTGAGTAAGCAGATTCAATTGTTTGAAGAAGAGATTGGCTTGCAGGTGTTTCTTCGGAACGGCAAGCGCCTCACAGGCATTACTGAGCCAGGTGAGCAGATATTATCTTTGGCTGCGAAAGTCATGCATCAAATTGATAATATTAAACGTGTGGGTGACGAGTTTAGTAATATTGAAACTGGCACCTTAACCATTGCGACTACGCATACTCAAGCTCGCTATAAATTGCCTGCGGTAGTTAAATCGTTTATGACAGCTTACCCACACGTTAAGTTAAATATTCATCAAGGTAATCCCAGTCAAGTGGCGGAGCAGGTGGCGAAGGGCGACGCCGATGTTGGTATTGCTACTGAATACATCAGTGATTTTGAAAATCTATTGTGCTTACCTTGTTATGAGTGGAATCGTTGCGTGGTAGTGCCACATGGTCATCCATTACTACAGGATGGCGCGTTGACACTAGAAAAGCTAGCGGCTTACCCTTTGATTACCTATGACTTCGGTTATACAGGCGGTAGTTTAGTATCCAAAACGTTTAGCGAAGCTGGCGTTTCACCTAATGTAGTACTCACCGCAATTGATGCGGATGTGATTAAAACTTACGTAACACTCGGCTTAGGCGTAGGGTTACTCGCTAGCATGGCGTACGATCCGGAGCGAGATACAAATTTAGCGATGGTAGATGTCAGCCATTTATTCCCCAATAGCACGACTTATTTGGGTTTTCGTAAAGATGCCTTCTTACGTGGTTATATGTACGGCTTTATTGAACTCATGGCGCCAAAATTTAATCGTAAAGCCGTGAACGAAGCACTTAAAATAAGTGGGCATGATTTACTTTAAAATTTGGAGTATCGAGATGCGTAAATATTTTTTGCTGTCAGCACTGCTACTCACAATAAGTGCCTGCACTACATTAAGACCAGCGATCTCTGAGAAAGTAGAGCTATCTGGCCACTTGCGCGCGGGTATGCCACCCATAGACAACGCTACTGCAATTTATGAGTTGGCAGTGCATGATGGTGTGAGTTATCAAGACGTGGTAGACAGTTTAAAGAGCCTTTCTGAAGGAAGGAACTTTGTTAATCCGGCTAACTTTCCTATCGGTGAACACATCAAAAAGCGTGGCATAGACCCGCAGGGCATCAAGGAAGTACACAGCTTCTGTAATTTGAGTTTAGGGACTGATATTTTCTTAGATCATCCTGAATTTTTGGTGTTTGCACCTTGCCGCATCGCCATTTATGAAAAACCAGATGCTAATAAAAATTTAAAACTATTTATTGGTTTAGCAAGGCCAACTTTTGATCTAAAGAGTATTAAGAATCCAACGCTGCGCGCCCAAAACGCTGCACAAGAGTTAGAAAGTACTTTGCTTGAAATTATAGATAAAGTGAGTAAAGGCGATATTTAATCAAGTTTTACCTTTAACCTTGCAAATATCAAAGTAATGATGTGCGCAGTCAACTTGGCTGGCTTTTCATCTTAATCTCGCATCTGCTAGCAGTTTCATTGATTTATATTCTTTAAAACAGCTTCGTAAAACGGCTTTGTCAGTCAGTTCTCTTCAAATTACATTCGATTTACTGTAGTCGAACCAAGCATATATCTAGCCAAAATCTAATAGACACAACAGTGTTTATCTCGTCAATTTTAGATGTTCATTGATAGCTTTCCAAGCGTACTAGTAGCCTACTCATATTTTGGGGATTGTGAGCTAGTTTGAACAAGCATAATGTTGCATCTAATGTCGAAAGTGTATAAAAAATTAAAAAATCGTAACAAAAAATCTAATTCATAAATGCATATTTCGACATGGATAACGGCTCAATTGTGTCGCAAAAATAGGCTAATGGTTGACTTGATACCTAACAATAATAAAAACGATAATAAAAATGCAAAAGGAAAAGACTATTAACAGGAGTCGCTGCTGATCAGTTGTAGCTGTCGGTAATTGGCTCAAGTTAGACCTTAGTTATTGAACAGGGGATATAGTCATGGCTTCATATGAAAAACTAGTGCAAAAAACGATAGATTTGCACCGCGAAATTACGCAAGCTAAGTTAACTCGCCGTGATTTGCTTAAGATGGGAATGCTAAGTGCTACCACGGGTTTGCTTTTCCCAATTTCTGGCTTAAGTTTACGTGCTTTAGCTAAAGACGGCGTTACAACTCCAACAACTGGTCCTGCGATTTGTCCGATTCCGGGTGTTGCTCCACCACTAGGCATGATCAGTCCGCCAACGCGCCCTTGGTTAGAGGAAATGCCCCGTTTGGTTGAAAAGCAAACTGTAGGTGGTAATCAAGCTAGTAATATTGATACTGGTTACTATGGGTATGGTGCTGCGCCGGCGCCTATGCCCGTAGGGGATATTCTAGGTAGAGGCGGTGATTCTAAAATTCACTGTTTATATGACCACCCAGAGCTAGCCTCATATTATCCTATTCAAAAGATGGGGCACCAAGCTTGGACTGGCTCAGGACCACTTAATCATCCACCTCAAAAGTGGTATGAATTGAGACAAAAGCAATTTAATCATGTGTGGCACAAAGACCTCCCCGCAGGTGGCTCAGGTCAGCCAGCATGGGGTTTTGATGGCGTGTTTCCAGGTCCTATGTTCCGTGTGCGCTATGGCGAATCTCATTTTGTGCGAATTCATAACGATTTACCATCACGCAATTTGGGCTTTGGCATCAATCAAACCAGTACTCATTTACACAATATGCATACGCCTGCTGAGAGTGATGGTAATCCATTATTACCCAATTATTCAGGCTCTTATTGGGATCACCATTATCCTAATGTGTATGCTGGTGTGAATCAATTCGGTGGTTTAGGCGATCCTAATGAAGCGCTTGGTACTTTGTGGTATCACGACCATAAATTAGATTTCACTGCGCAGAACGTCTATGCAGGCTTGGTTGGTATGACTAGCATCTATGACGCACCTGGAATATATGCCAATCCTAATATGGGCGATTATGGCGACCCAGATGAGGCGACAGGCTGGCGATTGCCTTGTGGGCATAATTTTGAGTTTGACGTAGGCTTGGTGTTTCATGACAGGCAATTTGATACGCAGGGGGCGGATTTCTTTCCACTTTCATGCTTTGATGGCGCAATTGGAGACAAGGTGACGGTTAATGGCAAAATACAGCCATTCTTCCCAGTTAAACGTCGTAAATACCGTTTCAGAATGCTCGATATGGGGCCATCACGCACTTATCAATTGGCACTGAGTGACAACTCAAACTTTGTAGTGATAGCTGCAGATGGCAATTTATTTACCGCACCTGTGACAGTGAAATCTTTCCAAATGGCACCAGCAGAGCGCTTTGATGTCATTTTAGACTTTTCAAAATACGCAGTTGGTGCAGAGATTATTTTATATAACCGCGCCGAGCAAGTGAGTGGCGCCAAGCCTACAGGTAAATTATTAACGCCTGGTATGCCTGTACTTAAATTCATTGTTGATTCTGGTGGTGTAACCGACAACAGTATTATTCCAACCACATTACGCCCATTACCTAATATGGCTCAACCTGTTTCTACTAGCCGTAGTTGGACCTTTAAGCGTAGTGGTGGAGAGTGGGTTGTCAATGGTGAGCCATTTGATCGAAATGTGATTAGCGCAACCATACCAGAAGGCACTGCGGAAAAATGGACCATTATTAATGGTGGTGGCGGTTGGACACACCCTGTACATATCCATTATGAAGAACATCAGGTGATTAGCTATAACGGCAAACCAGTCACTGGGCTAAAAATAGGGCGTAGAGATGTACTTACTTTAGAAACAAATGCTTTTAGTGAAGTGTATTTCCGTTTCCGTGACTATAAAGGGCTTTATGCCATGCATTGCCACAATGTCGTGCATGAAGATCACGCCATGATGGTGTTGTGGAAAATTGTATGACCTTCATGCGTATCACTTCTATCTTGCAAACTAAGGAGACTCATCATGGATAGGCGAGGCTTTCTAAGTTTAGGTTTGGCACCGCTTTTACTGCCAGCATCGGCAGGCTCAACTGAATCAGTTGAGCCAATGTCGCGCCTTGCCAAAAACGGCTTGCTACCTAATTTACCATTAGTGACGCATAACAATAAAAAAGTCATGTTTTATGATGATTTAGTGCGTAACAAGACTGTATTGATTAACTTTTTCTTAGTGCAATGCTCAGAAGGTCGCTGTCCGTTAGCGATGGCTAATCTAAGTCATGTACAAAATATGTTAGGTGACCGAATGGGTAAAGATGTGTTTTTCTTATCTATTACTCTGCAGCCTTTATTAAACACGCCGCAATCTTTGAATAAATATGCAGAAACTTTCAAACCTAAGCCAGGCTGGGATTTGCTGACAGGAAAGCCAGATGATGTGGAGTATTTACGCCGCACTTTAGGTTTTGTGGATTCAGACCCTGAGAAAGATCAGGACTTGCAGAATCACACAAGCATGGCGCGCTATGGCAGCGATAAATTAGAACGTTGGGGCATGGTGTCACTTCGATCATCCCCCAATAATATTGCAAGCACTTTTGAAGGGCTTCGTGAATAGCAGCACTTGAGTTTATTTTTTACCTTTTAGCTATTAATGCAGCAAGCACATTTGTAAATGTTTTAGAAAATTTTAAGGATTCAACCATTAAATCTTAAAGAATAATTAAACGGGGAATATCATGGCCACTAACTACACTACAAGCTTCAATATTAATATTGACGACCTTCAGTACATTCTGAAGCAAATTAAAATTGCTGAGTCTACTTCTTTAGGCTATACGGCGGCACCGTTAACCATGGTGCAAGCCATTATTGCGGAGTATGGAGGAGATGCTACCTCGGCAGCGTTGCTACCTGCTGGTCTGCGTACTGTAGATGGTAGTTTCAATAATCTGAGAATTGCCCCTACAGGCACTCCAGGTACGCCAGGCTACAATCCGGGTACAAGCCTTTTTGGTGCGGCAGATACCTTGTTTCCACGTTTAACGGATCCTATATTCATCAATAGTGCTGATGGCGATTCTATAGTATTTGGCCCTGGCGCGCCGCCTTTGGTTCAAGGGGATTATGGGTTGATTGACACTAACGGTGATGGTGTTGGCGATACGCTCAAGTCGGTTGTTGATGCTGACCCACGTATTATTTCTAACTTAATCGTTGATATGTCGGTTAACAATCCAGCAGCTATTGCTGCATATCTCAGCAATCCTTTATCACTAGACCAATTTGCAGCTGACCATCCAGGCATGAACCCAGTTGCGCCAGGCGATGAGGTTAATTCGAATGACCTTGCCATCACTGACAACGATTTAAAAACCATGCCTAACCAATCGCCAGATATTGGCCTTTCCCCTGGCTTTAACTCATGGATGACATTTTTTGGCCAATTTTTTGATCACGGCTTAGATTTGGTCACTAAAGGGGCTAACGGTACCGTATATATTCCGCTGGCAGTGGATGATCCACTTTACGATAAAGGCGCTGATGGAACTGCAAATACCCTCAGTCAACTAAAAGGTCCAGGTGGGGCTCTTTACTGGAACAACGCACCAGGCACAGATCCTAGAGTACCCCCTTCTACAGTAGATTTAGGCTTCGGAGCATTTTTGGCCAGTGATGACGGCTTTGGTGCTGATGGTATTTATGGAACAGCTGACGACAGACCTAATTTTATGGCGTTGACACGCGCCACCGCCACCGTGGTGGACGGTGTGCCACAAACAGAGAACACCACTACACCTTGGATTGACCAAAACCAAACTTATACATCAAATGCATCTCACCAAGTTTTCTTGCGCGAGTATGCCAAAGTAGATTTAGGTAATGGCTTAGGTGCAACAGCCGTCAGTACTGGACGCTTAATTGACGGTAGCGCTGCCTCTGGTTCTTCAGCTGGTGCGATTGGTAACTGGGGCGAGGTGAAAGCACAGGCGCTTACTATGTTAGGTATTCAGCTGGGTGATTTTGATGTGAATAATGTACCGCTATTGCTGACAGATCAATACGGGAAATTTATACCAGGTGCCCATGGCTACGCGCAACTGGTGATGAAAGCAGATGCAACACATGCTACAGCTTGGCTTAAAGAAGGCACTGCTGCGGGCATTACCACTGTGGGTGCAGAACTCACTAACCATGCGTTCTTAAACGATATTGCACATCATGCAGCCCCTGGATTTGCAGACCTTGACCATAATGGATCTAAGGAAACACAACAGATTGGCGATGCTGATATTGATGTTAATCACAATGGTGTCTACGACGCTGGCATAGACACGCTCTCTGATGTGAATCACGATGGAGTCATCAGCACCGCTGACTTTTTTGCCGATGATGGAAGTGACGCAACTTACGATAACGAAATGCTGGAATCACACTTTATCACTGGCGATGGTCGCGGTAACGAAAATATCGCGTTAAGTACGGTTCATAGTATTTTCCACTCTGAACATAATCGTGCAGTGGAAGCCGATAAAGCGACTATCTTAAAGTCTGGCGATTTAACCTTTATCAATGAGTGGCTATTAAAAGATGTTACGGCTATTCCAACCACGCAAGCTGAGATTGATGCGCTAGTGTGGGATGGTGATCGTTTGTTTCAGGCGGGTCGTTTCTCTACAGAAATGCAATATCAGCACTTGGTGTTCGAAGAGTTCGCACGTCGCATCCAACCAGCGGTAGATCCGTTCATTTTCACCAATAGTGCCGATTTAAATCCAAGTATTGTGGCAGAGTTCGCGCACACAGTTTACCGTTTTGGCCACTCCATGTTGACTGGTACGGTCGATCGTTTGGAAAATGATTTGACAACAATCAATGGCGCTGCAGATCAAGACACACACTTAGCAGTGTACCTTAATCCGCAAGCTTATACTGCTGGCGGCGTAGACTCAGCAACCATCAATGCTGACTTAATTCGTGGCTTGTCACGTGACGTGGGTAATGCTATGGATGAGTTTATTGTCACTGACGTGCGCAGTAACTTGTTAGGTTTACCGCTAGACTTGGCGGCGCTTAACATTTCCCGTGGTCGTGATACTGGTATTCCATCACTTAACGAAACTCGTACACAGCTTTACGCTGCCACAGGTCTAAACGATGTTAAGCCTTATGCAAACTGGGCTGAGTTTGCAAGTGCGATTACTAACCCGATGTCTATCATTAACTTTATCGCAGCATATGGCACACATTCCAGCATTCTTGCCGAAACCACGATTGCTGGCATGCGAGATGCAGCGGTGAAGCTGGTGTTCGGCGATAGC
>JANLZY010000196.1:0-2900 GCA_031359365.1 Methylotenera sp.
CACGTGGATTTTGTTCGGCTAAAATTCCAAACATACCTGTCACCATTAATCTTTGAATATGGTGCGCATAGCCGTGCTGCATGGTGTCACTTATAGTTTGCCTCATGCAGTTCATGTGCGTATCGCCAGTCCAGTACCAGCTTGGCAGTGCACGTGTATGCTTGTAATGATTAGCTTCACCCATTTTGGGCATATCTAGCCAATAAACGCCGCGTATAAATTCGCGCCATCCTAAAATTTGCCGAATAAATCCTTCTACACTGGCTAAAGGTAATTCTTGTTGATGATAAGCTGCCACCGCGGCGGCAATGACTTCTCGCGGATTAATCAGTTTTAAATTAAGCGAAGTAGAAAGCAGAGAGTGCCATAAATATGGACTTTGGCTACTATTGACTGACTGCCACATCGCATCTTGATGGTCACCAAATCCTGCAAGCTTGTTTTTGATAAAATCATCTAAAAACTGAAGCGCAGCCGCGCGGGTGACTGGCCAAATAAAGTTTTTTAATGATCCTAGATGATTTGGAAAGTGCTTTTCTACAATTTCAATGGCAGCCTGAGTAATGCCATCAACACATATCTGTGGCGCTATAGGCACATTTTGCGGACCAGATTTACCAAAGGTTTTGCGATTTTCAGCATCATAATTCCACGCACCACCTACCGGCTCATTACCTTGCATTAGCACATCATACTTTTGGCGCATCTTGCGGTAAAAAAACTCCATGCGTAATTGCTTATTGGCTTTTGCCCAATGTATGAAGTCTGCTTTGGAACACATAAAATGTGTGTCATCTCGCACTACTAACTCAGTATTCATTTCTTCACACAGCGCAATTAAATCTTGCTCTATTCGATACTCACCAGGCTCACAAACAATCACTTTTTGTGGTTTTAATACGCTGATTTGCTGCGCCCATGCGGCTTTAAGTGTTGCAAAGTTGTGTTCTCCTAACTTTAAATAACTGCCTTGTAAGCCGCTTGGATATTGGCGAGTAAGTGCCTCATAGAAATGGCGCATGGCAGATAAAAATAATACGATGCGTGCTTTATGGCTCCAAACTTGAGTTGCTTCATGGCTCACTTCCGCCATGAAAATAGCATCTTGTGTAAGGTCAAAATCCTCTAATGCTGGATTATCAAGATTTAATTGGTCGCCCAAGATTAAAATAAGGTGTCGTGTCATGGATTCGTTGGGTTGAGTGTTGATTAGAATTACTTGGCTGCTTTGCGGCACTTGTCAGAACAATATTTGATCTCATCCCAGTTTTTGGCCCAAGATTTTCGCCATGTCATGCTCAAGCCGCATTGTGCGCAAATTTTGCTGGGCAAATTACTTTTGTTGCCTTTAAATGTGTTTTTAATTTTCAACTGATAATTGCTGATTTACTCAGCAAGCACCTGACCATCTTTGTAGGTAGTTGTGGACTTAATGCTGCCATCTTTCGCCCAAGCGTATTCAACACCATCTTTTTTACCGTGTATGAAATTCGCTTCCAGCCTTTTTTGTCCGTTGTAGTACCACTGCGTAAACATTCCATGCTCTTGCCCTGCTTGGTAATGCGCCTCTAGTTTGAGCTGACCATTTTCATACCATTGGTTCCAAACACCATCTTCTTTATCGTCAACATAGCTAGTTTGAATCTGCTTACTTCCATTTGGGTAATAAAAAATCTCAAGCCCTTCTTTTTTACCTTTTTTAATATTGACTTCGTATTTTGGTTTGCCGTCTGCAAACTTCTCTACATGCTTACCAGTAAATGACTCATCAAAAAAAGTTTGTGCGCTAGCAATGCTGCTTATTGTAAATAACATGAAAGCGATTAAATTGATGCTTAATTTATACATAATTCAAATATCGAATGAACTGAACACGTAGGATGCCAATGAGATTGAATTGTTCCCGCAGGTGCTAAATTTAGCCATTTGTGGGTTGTAATACAGTCAGTCACTTCAAAAATGAACGTCATCACAAAGTACTAGTCTACGTTAGGTGTAATACAACACTTTTTTATAAAGGATATTGTATGAAAATTTCACAAATTCTAGCAGTAGCTGCTTTGGCATTAGGCTTAACGCAAATGGCATATGCAAACCATGATGGTAAAGATGGCATGCATTGCGACCGTAAGCACGCTATGCAAGACGCTGACACCAACAAAGACGGTGTAATAAGCCACGATGAGTTTACCGCGGCACATCAAAAAATGGCAGATGAGATGTTTGCTAAGATAGACACCAATAAAGATGGCAAAATCGACCAAGCTGAGCGTGACGCAATGAAAGATAAAATGGGCATGCATTCCAAAATGGAAGACCACAAGATGGAAGATATGGCTAAATAACCTGATTCATTCAACCTTTACAAAGCCACAACTTAAACTGTGGCTTTTGTATGTTTAGGCGGATAATTTATCAATTATTTATTTGAGGATTTAGCAATGACTTACCAAGTGTTAATTACGGGCGCCAATCGTGGCATTGGCTTGGAATTCACTCAACAATATGCGCAGGATGGCTGGAACGTATTAGCTTGCTGCCGCGATCCTCAGCACGCTAGCGCCTTGCAGGCCTTGGCAAAAGCGCATGCCAACATTCGCATATTGCATTTAGATGTAGCCGATTTTGCACAAATTGATGCGCTGGCTTTAGAACTAAAGAATGACAAAGTTGATGTGCTAATTAATAACGCAGGCGTTTATCCTGAAAGTAGTTTGAGCGATGCGGACACCAACGATTGGCTAGATGCATTTAAAATCAACAGTATTGCACCATTAAAAATGGCTACGGCTTTTACTACACATATTGCAAATAGCGAGCTTAAAAAGATAGCGACCCTTTCTAGCAAAATGGGTAGCATGAGCGACAACACTAGCGGCGGCAGTTACATTTATCGTAGT
>JANLZY010000278.1:0-5872 GCA_031359365.1 Methylotenera sp.
TGACCAAGCGCGCACCACACCTTCAGTAAAATATAGCAATATAAACATACTTGCCCATTTGTACGTGTAGCGCTTGCCGTGCAGAATGCCAAACAATGGCAGTAGCAAAGGCAGTGTTTTGAATATAAGTAATGAACCGCCCGGTTTAAATGGTGCCAGAACCGTTTCCCATGCTAAACAAAGTAGGATGAGCGCGATTAAGCTAATGCTGGCGCCTAACTGAAGTTGTTGTATGCTTGGTTTTTGCATCATACTTTTGCTGCTTTCGACATATTCACCAGTGCTATTCTGGCAGATTGCGCATCATGAATGGGCTGATCAAAATTGAAACGCAAAACTTGTGTTTTACCATCTTCAATATTCACTTTTGCATCAAAACCATCGGCATCGATGCCCAACATTTCCGCATGCGTTGCACTCACATTGTGGAAGTGCTTGCTGTAGGCAATCAGGCTATGCACATGGTCTGCATTCATGTGTTCGATGATGGAGGTTTCTTGCGCGGCAAGCGGTGAGCTTTCTGTCAATTCGGCAGGTTGCATAGCATCTCCAGGAATCCAGCCCATCTTGCCAAAACCAGCAATATAACGCGCTTGGGCGATTTCGATACGATAGAAACTGAAATCGTGCATATCAAAATAACCAGCGGCTTGCGGCATATAACGCAAATAGCGTGCACGTAAACTGGCATCTTCTTTATCTATTTTTTTTGCCTCGCCCATGAGTGTAAGGCGCCCGTTCGCTTGTAGGTCATCATCGCCTGCAAACACCAGCAATGACACCTTTGGATTGGCGATAATATTCTGAGTGTGCTCCGCAATTGTGCTGATAAGAATAATCGGTTGACCGCTGTGATCCAACACAAAGGGTGCAACTGAGCCGAATGGGTAGCCTGCAAATTTAACAGAAAGCGTAGCAAGAACGCCGCTGCGGGTGGAACGTAAGAACTGTAAGGCTTCTTTTGCCAAGGTCATTTTATATTCTCAAATAATTACTTTAGTTCGTCATTCCCGCGTAGGCGGGAATCCAGCCAGCATAAATGTTAGCATGGCAATATTGCTGAAATTGTACCTTAACTGGATTCCCGCCTACGCGGGAATGACGTGTGGATTTTTATAAAGTTAGAGAGATAGTTCTAAAGTCTCAAGCTGATAGCTTCAATGCAGTTTCAGCCAAACGTTTGCCTAATGCCAAACATAGCTTTCGCTCATCTGCGCTGATGGCTTTATCGTCCATCGTGCCGCCAATATGGCTTGCACCATAAGGTGTGCCGCCAGTTTGTGTGCTGGATAACTCGGGTTCTGAATAAGGCAAACCAACTAACAGCATGCCGTGGTGTATGAGTGGTAGCATCATGGTCAATAAAGTTGTTTCGTTCCCGCCGTGCATAGAGCCAGAGCTAGTAAATACTGATGCAGGCTTGCCGATAAGCGTGCCCTTTAACCATAAGCCAGCGGTGCCATCTAAAAAGTATTTCATAGGCGCTGCCATATTGCCAAAGCGAGTAGGGCTGCCAAGTGCTAAGCCTATGCATTCTTCCAAATCGCTTAGCTCCACGTAAGGGTCGCCACTGTTTGGAATGTCTGGCTCAGTCGCTTCACAATTCGCTGAAACTTTTGGCACCGTGCGAATCCGCGCTTTGATACCAGCTACGCTTTCAACACCACGTGCGATCAGCTGCGCCATCTCTCGAACGGCACCACCTTGGGAGTAATATAAGACTAGAATTTCGTTCATCTGGTTAAATCTATTTTGATTGATTATTTGAAGCTAAAAGTATACAGCACATCTACAGCGCTTTCTGTGCCGGCTTCTCCGCGTAGTGACCAGCGTGAGGTCATGTTGTAGGTAAGTCTGGCTACATCTAAAAGTCCGCTGATGCTTTTTTGGTAACTGAGATATAGCCTTGATGAAAGACGCTTGCCAAACACGACTGCTGCGCTATCTGCATCACCGCCTGAGAAACTAAATTCATCTAAGCCTGCAGCCCGCGCTAACTGTGTTTGCAGTGGCACGGATTGCCCTTGCGAGAGCAATACGCCCGCAGCTAATGATAATAAGCCATAGTCATTTTTGCTGGTTTGATCCATGCCGTGACCTAATACTAACCATGATAATTTTTCACTATCCGCTACGGTTGGGTCAGAAACTAACTTGGTGATGGGGATGAAGGCCGTACCTGTTACTTCGATACCAGCATTTACTGGGGTGGTATTGCGCATCGCTCTGATATTCAAGCCGGGATTATCTACGGTGCCGTTAAAATTAATGATGCCACGCTCTATGGTTAATTTTTGACCATATGCGGAATAAGAGCCTTCTTTCACCTGAATCATGCCTTCGGTATGTGGGCGATACTGTGTTAAACCGGTCAAGGTCATCGCGCCAATCAACTGCGCATCTAGCCCACGGCCACGTAAGGTGAACTCTTCACCTAAATCGATACGTAATCCGTTGAGTAATATTTTGAGTGCACGCTCGGGGACTATATCAGTTTGCCCTAGAATCACAACGTCATCACCAAGGACTGGTGTGTCTTCGTCAGACAGTTCGACTAGGCCTTTCGCTACCTTGAAGTTGCCTGAAATCATGAGCAGGTCATTTGTTAGCGTGGTCTTGCCCGTTCCATTTAAGATGAGTAAACGGTCAGCGCGCGAGATTGCTGTAAAGTTTTCGGCGGACCAGTCTAGGTCTATTTGTGGTTTTGCTTTATCTACATTAGCGTTGTCTAAGCGAGCGGTATCGAGCAGTAAAAATCCTGTCGCTTGTAAATGACCGCCGCCGCCTTGCCACGTGGCTTTGGTAATGAGTAGTTTGTCATGTTCAAAACTTGCTTGTAGCTCGCCATTGGTAAAGCTTACGCCTTCTGTCGGTAGCGAAAACTGTAGGTTTTTACCATCCACACTACCGTTTAAGTTAGGTGTCCCTAGCGTGCCGTTAGCGGCAACGGTTATATTCAAATGACCATCAAAGCTGGCATCCATCAGTGAAGTTGGCATTGGCAGCCATGCCAGCGTTTGTAATTGCGCTTTGCCATTCAATGTCAGCGGTGCGCTGGCGAGTAGGGCAAAGCCAGCGTTTACTTTGGTGAATGTGGTGCTTAAACTAGCCTCTAAAAAGCCAATATTTTGCCCTTTAAGGCTAGTGCTAATCTCGGCTTGGTTGTTCAAAAACTTGGCATCAAATTTCGCCTCTTGCAAACCCAATGGCTTCTTGCTGCCATCGGCTGCGGTCATGGTGAAATCGCCAGCATCGTGCCATAGGTTGATATTGCCATTGAGGCTATCCGTCGCTTTTATATCCCATTTAGCTGAAAACGTAGGACTGCCTTCTAGTGTCGATGGCAATGTAAATAACTCTGCGGGCAAATCTTCTAGTGCCAATTGATCTGCGTGACCAATGCTTGCGAAGCCATTGGAGTCAAATTTTATCAGGTCAATAAACAAATTGCCTTTATTTAATTGAACGTGCGCTTGTTCTAGTGTTGCGCCTTTCGTGTCGAATGACAGTGGTGCTGGTGCGGTTAGTTTGATGGGAGTAGCGCCATCTAAAGTGAGGCTCTGCAATAATCCCTGCCAACGATTTGTGGCCGCAATTAAGCCGCCTTGCAGCGTGCTTTCGAATTTAAACTCTTTACCTTGCGCTGTTAGATTTAGCTGATGTTTCGCTCGCGTGCCTTGTAAAGCCAGCTTGCCATCCATCACTGGATGCTTGCCGTATTGCAGGTTACTGGCTGTAAATTCACCGTTCACTTGGCCATTTTCATCAGCCATCATCGATGCTTGACCTTCGAACTTGTCTGCTTTTAACCCGCCTGGCAGACTGATATTTTTTGCCAGTAGTTTGAATTGCAGCGCTAAGTTCTCAAAAATACCCGTCACCGTGCCACTCATATTTGCTTGACCAGAATAATCTGCGCCAAATTTTCTCAAGTCTGTTAAATCAGCCTGCCAATCAAGCTTACTGTCGGTTTGGCCAAGGCTGCCATTGGCTTTAATGGAGTTGTTGGCGATACTCGCTTGCAGGTCGATATTGCGGATTTTCTTACCTTCAATGATGACAATGCCGCTGCTAATCACGGCTTGGTCTTGCCATTGGCTATCTCGTGCAGCAAACTGAATGGTGGTCGCCAAAGTAGGTAAAAGTTTACCTTGTACGGCAATATCAAAATTGAGCTTCGCCGTTGGATAACTGCCAAAGTTTTCAGGTTTGAGTTCGTTAATCGCGATGTTGGCTGAGAGCGGATAATCATCCGCTAAACCAAGTTGACCTTTAATATTCACAAGGCCCGCAGTGGGCGTATTCGCTGGCTGCATTTGGAATATTGCTAGTTGATTGTTGAGTTTAGCTAGTATTAAGTTGCTATTGAACTGCAAGGTCTGCAGGTCGCCAGATAGCTCTACTTTCACATCATACGGCGTACTAGCGTCAGTCTTTTTGAGATTTGCCATTCCGTTAAGTGAAAACGGTTTTGCAGTACTCATTTGTAATGTGGTTGAAGCTTCACCCCAAGGCGTGCTGGCTTTTAGAGTGTTGATTTTGATGGTTTTAGCGTCAGCTTCAAGATTCAGTTTTAGATTGCTGAACGTTTGTGTTTCGCCATTCTTAATCACTAATACTTCGGCAATTTCAGCTTGCCTAATTTGAATGGGAAAGGGCGGCTTTATACGATCAGGTAGTCCTGAGTCTTTAGTTTTAGCCGTGCCATCGCCGACGGTAATAATAAGCCGTTTCGCGCGCATCTTATCTACCAACAGCTTGCCATCACCAAATGGTGAGAACTGCCAGCTTGCATCTAGCTTTTCAAGTTTTAGGTGAATGTTATCGAGGTCATAATGAAACGAGTCGAGACTAGCATTAGCGTTAATCGACATTTCACCTTGCGCTGAAGTGACAAGCAACATCAGGCCAATCACCAATAGCGTTAAGTAGCGCTGTAACATCAGAAAGCTACCCCTATATTAAAGTGGAACCGATATTCGCCTGTACTTTCACCGTAAGCAATATCAGCACCAATTGGACCCAACGGGCTTTTCCAGCGTGCACCTAAACCATAACCATATACAGGTGACAAATCTTTCAGTGAGTTGGCAGCATTACCTGCATCCACAAACACCGCCGCGCCCCATTGGCTTGTCAGCCATTGCACAAATTCAATACTGCCTGTTGCAATGTAGCGTCCGCCTACGGTTGCATCGCCTTCTGTCACACCTAGGCTTTGGTAGGCATAACCGCGTACTGATTGGTCGCCCCCTGCACGAAATAAATATAATTCAGGGGCGCTGTTTTTGCCATTCACCAAGCCAATTTCGGCACGTGCAATAAGCTGTGTGCTAGAGGTAATTGGGTAGTAGGCTTGCGTTTTAACATGACTTTGCAAGAAGCTGCCATTAGCCGTAGATGTCGTTGGCGCACCAGTAAACTGCACGTTTAATAAATAACCACGCGTTGGGTTGAGGTCGTTATCGGTGTGCCTTAGTGTAATACCATAACCAAGTGTGGCCGCATATGTACTTTCAGCTCCAGCCCCCTCAACCTTGGTACTTTCTGTGAGTAAGTTTGCATTCACATATTGTTCACGTTTTCTATCGCCCCATGCCCGCTTAATGCCAACTTGTGTTACGGTTGAATCTAAGCCTTCTACTAGCGTATGAGATACATTGCCGTTCAGGCTGTCACGGTAACCTGCTTTTGTGGTTGGCAAATGAATTTCACTACTGAGAACCTGTGCATCTTGCTCTACTTTCAGGTTGCTACTCAACCTCCAACCCATATTAAACAAGTTTAAATCATCTACCGATAACTGTAAGCGCGGCCCTGTATTGGTGCTGTAACCAGCACCAATACCCATCTTGATGCTGCGATTTTCGAT
>JANLZY010000279.1:0-3064 GCA_031359365.1 Methylotenera sp.
TACAACATGCAGTTACTGGAAGGCAATCCGCTTATTATGGCAACCGTGGGTGAGGATTTTTCTACCTACACGCAATGGCTGAACCAACACAAACTAAACACTGCTCATATTAAAACTATTCAAGGCAGCTTCACAGCGCAAGCATTTATCACCACAGATACCGATGATAATCAGATCACCGCGTTCCATCCTGGTGCAATGATTGAGTCACACCAAAACAGCGTTAACAACGCTAAAGACGTCACACTAGCAGTGATTGCCCCTGATGGTCGTGATGGCATGTTTCAACATGCGCGTGAATGTTTTGAAGCTGGCATTCCGTTTCTGTTTGACCCAGGCCAAGGTTTGCCAATGTTTGACGGTAAAGAGCTTTTAGAGTTTATTGAAATGGCTGATTATTTAGCGGTAAACGACTATGAGTCTCAAATCATTCAAGATAAAACTGGACTTGATTTAGACCAATTAGCACTAAAGGTAAAAGCCTTAATCGTGACGCTAGGCGGCGCTGGCTCACAAATTTATGCTGATGGTCAACGCTTTGACATTCCATGCGTTAAAGCCATGAAGATTGTCGACCCTACTGGTTGCGGTGACGCATACCGCGCAGGCTTGCTGTATGGCATTGCAAAAGGCTGGGATTGGCCAACCTGCGGCAGGCTAGCTTCTACTATGGGTGCGATTAAAATTGAAAGCCGTGGTGGGCAAAACCATAAACCTACGCGTGCTGAAATTGAAGCAATCTACACGCAAGCCCTAGTGGATGAAACAGCGCTGACTGAAAATTTAGGCTAATACACGCAACTATACATAACAATAAATAGCCTAAATTGATGTATTAGTTATAGGCATCGAAATTAAAGATATAGCACTAACAAAAATTAGTTAACAACATTTTAGGAGGCATCATATGAAAACAACAAGATTATTAGCCGTTGGTATATTGAGTGTATTTCTTGCAGCGTGCGCCAGTTCAAATTCTGGTAGCGTTTATAGCCGTGACGATGCACGTAAGGTACAAACAGTGAGAACTGGTGTGGTTGAAAGTGTACGCTCAGTGAAGCTAGAGGGTACCAAGTCACCTATTGGCACAATCGCAGGCGGTGCAGTGGGCGGCATTGCGGGTAGCTCAATCGGTGGTGGCCGTGGTAGCGCCATTGCAGCAGTAATTGGCGCAGTCGCTGGTGGCTTGGCGGGCTCTGCAGTCGAAGAAGGCGTTACACGTAAGGACGCGTATGAAATCACTGTGAAACTTGATGGTGGCGCGTTAATCGCCATTGTACAAGAAGCGGATGAAGAATTTAAAGCTGGTGATAAAGTGCGAGTGGTTGAAAACAGCGGAGCCTCACGCGTTTCACACTAATTAGATTTACTCTAGTGACACATTAAGAGATGCAAGCTTCTTGCATCTCTTTTTTGTTATTTAAACTTTCGTTGCAACTCCTCGCTAAGAAATAGACTGTCAACAAAAAGTCATATTTCTGTCATCTTTTTTTCACTTTTGTTCATTAAAGTCACCTTAAATTTAAGAGGAGACATTTTAATGATAAATAAAGAGTTTTCAGCACTTGATATTACGCTCGGCAGCGCACTAGCACTCAATCAGAAACTTGCACATGTAGCCACTCACGATCAGAAGCGACTTAGTATCAGCCTTGCGCACAGTCAGCTAGAAGTTGAAGAAGCGCAACGTTTACGTTACAAAGTGTTCGCAGAAGAAATGGGCGCTCAGCTCTTAGGCACTGGCGGACTTGATGTGGATGGTTTTGACCAATATTGCGATCACTTAATTGTAAGAGATACTAGCACCAACCAAGTGATTGGTACCTATCGAATATTAAGCCCCTCAAAGGCGAACGAAGCAGGCGGTTATTACTCAGCTGCAGAATTTGATTTAAGCAGACTATCGCACTTATTTGACCGCACGGTTGAAGTAGGACGCGCATGCGTGCATCAGAATTATCGCAACGGTGGCACCATTACGATGCTTTGGGCTGGCCTAGCTAAATATATGCAAGTTCACAATTATGAATACATGATAGGTTGCGGCAGTGTGAGCATGGTAGATGGTGGCCACGCAGCGGCCAGCCTTTATCACAGACTACAAGATGATTATTTATGCCCACTTGAATACCGCGTATTTCCACGCAATCCGCTGTTAAATGATTCTTTACGCACTGATATGCAAGTGGCTTGCCCGCCGTTAATCAAAGGCTACTTACGCCTTGGCGCTTACATCTGCGGTGAACCTGCATGGGATCCTTACTTCAACACGGCAGATATGCTGGTAATGTTGCCACTTAGCAGAATGAATACTAAATACGCTGCGCATTTTTTAAAATAAACTGCCTAGAAAAAGCCTCTAGAATAAATGATTAGTTTTGCAAGTGCGTTCCGTATAAAATATGGCGTATTGAAATCGATTAAAAACAACGCCATTATCATACCTACTAGAACCAGCAGACTCACCCGCTACTTTAGGGTTAGCCGCATTTTTTTGCACACTTTGCTAGGAATCACATTAGCAGCATTAGTATTTCCGCTATCTAGCAAGTTGTTTAAATTAAGATTAATCAAATGGTGGTGCCGGCATTTGTTAGCGACTTTCAACATTCGGCTTGTGAGTTATGGGCATTTACCGCCACCTTATCAAACTGCGAGCAACATCATGTTTGTTGCCAACCATATTTCTTGGATTGATATTCATGCACTCAATAGCATTATCCCAACAAGATTTATCGCAAAATCAGACATTCAAAGCTGGCCTGTATTTGGCTACCTAGCAAAAAAATCAAATGTGTTGTTTATTTCTAGAGAGAAGCGTCAAGATGCCGCGCGCATTGTGCACGCGACTAACCGCAGCTTGTTAGATGGCGATACGCTTTGCTTGTTTCCAGAAGGCACCACGACAGATGGCACTGAAGTTAAGCCCTTTAAAAGCAGCATTATGCAAGGTGCAATTCATGCAAATGCTGTGATTTGGCCAGTTGCGTACCGCTATCCTCTTAAAGATGGCAGCGCAAATACTGAGATTGCATATGCTGGCGAAACAACCTTAATCGAATCC
>JANLZY010000306.1:0-4615 GCA_031359365.1 Methylotenera sp.
ACTCGGTGTAAGCCAACTAGAAAGCAACTTTAATCGCAAGGAAGAAATCTTTAGCCGACTCAATGAGAGTCAAAGTGAGTTTGAAGATGTTATATATTCATGGGCTAAGAATCAAAAAGATACAAAGTTAGATATTGCATACAAAAAATTATTGTCTGCCCGAAAAGATTTTGCTGATGCAAGAGTGCATGGAGAACCCCAAGCAATACTAATCGATAAGGGGCAGGGCGTTATTAAGGCGTACGACGATTTTGTTTCTTCTGCTGAAAAAGATATCGTTATTAAGCAGTCTTTAGTTTCCTTACTTCAATTGGTTTGCCTAGTACTCGTTTTTTGCATAGGGGCGTGCATCATGTTGATGTCATGGAGCATCCTGGTCAATCGACTCGGTAAAATAATCGCCTCTGTGCCAAATGATTTAATTTTGAGTGAAGGCAATAAGCAATTTGATGATGAGTTTGAGTTGCTAGAAAGGTTGTCAGCTGAAATGGCTGCCCGCCTTGAAGGCATTCAGGTGGAAACCAAATGGATCAATAAAGCCAGCACTGAAAACATGCGGAAGATGATTCTTTCACAAGATTTTTTATTAAAACTGACTAAGTTGATTGGAACCTCGGGGCTAAGTGAGCTTACAATCAAAAAGACGCTTTACTCACTTGAACGTACGTTAGGCGTGAGTAATGCCGCATTGGTTTTTAGTGAAAAAGGATCAAGAATATCGGCGCAACGTGCGCTATTTTCTAGCTATTGGCCACTGACTTTTGATGAAAGCATGTTTGACGAAAGTAACAATCAGACTTTGGTTAATCATGAAACCAGATTAATTAAAGGTGAGTGCGTGCAATGCGTCACGATTCCTTTGCCAAGCCCCAATGGCTGGTTGGGTATATTATTATTAGAGACAGAGGCTAATCATTATTTTGAAGACACTGAATTACAATTATTTGAAGTAACCGCTCAGATGTTGGCTTTATCTATGGGATTTCAAGCCAAAGAGCAGGAAAGCCGCCGCATGGCATTACTAGAAGAGCGGGCGGTTATAGCTAGAGAGTTGCATGATTCGCTCGCACAGTCATTGTCGTATATGAAGTTTCAAATTGCACGTTTGCAGACTAACTTTGGTACGCAATTGATTGAATCTGGCGCAGATACTATCGTCAATGACATGCGTGAAGGTCTGGATAATGCCTATCGAGAATTACGAGAGCTACTGACTACGTTTAGAGTGCAGATGGACGTTCGTGGGCTTGATCATGTGCTTGAAGAAGCCATTGAAGAGTTCTCACAGAGATCAAGTTTGAATATTACGCTTGATAATCGTTTGCAAGAATGTCGGCTGAGCGTCAATGAGGAGTTTCATTTATTGCATGTGGTACGAGAGGCATTGTCAAACATCGTGCGGCATTCAGGCGCTGAGAAAGTAACCATTGCACTCGTTTTACAGTCTTCTGGAGACGTGGTAGTGACAATTGATGATGATGGTAACGGCGTAGCGTTCGACAAGACTAAGCTGCACCACTACGGTTTGGCTATTATGACTGAGCGTGCACATTGCTTAGGTGGGAAAATTGACATTCTCCCCAGACGACTTGGTGGAACACGTGTCAGACTGTTATTTCATCCAAAATAGCAATAAATAAATAATCATAAATAATGAAGATTAGTATCAATTAAGGCTTAAATAAAAATGAATTTAGAAAAGTGGAGCGCAATATGACCAAACCTACCTCTGTCATCATTATCGATGATCACGCTTTATTCCGTCGGGGCGTCAGTCAAATGATTTCGGCAGATCCCGCGTTCGTTGTCATTGGTGAGGCTGCTTCTGGTGCTGAGGGTTTGTTATTGGCAGAGCAGTTGAAGCCAGATTTAGCGTTGATTGATTTAAACATGAAGGGCATGAATGGTATCGAAACGCTCTCACGTATTAAAGAGGCAAAACTAGAGTCAAAATGCATTGTGCTAACCGTGTCAGATGCTGAAGCAGATTTGCTCGAGGCTTTGCGTGCAGGTGCTGATGGTTACTTATTAAAAGATATGGAGCCAGAAGACCTTTGTGATAATTTAAAAAAGGCAATGTCAGGCGTTACAGTTTTACATGAGAGCCTTACAGAAATTCTTAAAAACGCACTAATTAGTCCATCTTTAAGCAGAAGCGAGGAAGAAGTTTCATTGACTGAGCGTGAAAGAGAAATACTCGAGTGTTTGGCAAATGGCTTAAATAATAAGACTATTGCACGCTCTTTAGGCATCAGTGACACAACCGTTAAAGTACACATCAAACATTTACTGAGTAAGCTAAAGTTAACAAGTCGGCTAGAAGCAGCCGTATGGGCGCATAGAAAAAAATAGACTTAGTTGACTAGGCGTTAATCCATTGAAAAACCTTGATTATCAACACAAAATTTGCGAAGCAAGAAGGCGCTATAACGAAGCTATTTTGCGCAGAGATGTAGATGCTATTTGTACATTTTATACTGCAGACTATTTTGTGATGACTGGGCGAAGTGTTCAATCAAGAGGGATTCAAGAGCAGCATCGACGTTGGTCAGAATCATTTGGCTCGGACCCAATTATTTGTTATAGAAGAAGAACTAAAGGTTTAAGTGTTAGTAAGCAATTTGCATGTGCTGAAGAGCGTGGGAACTGGGCAGGGAAGTACGCTCTAAATCAAAGCGTTGTTTTGGTGGGTGGAGTTTATTCAGCAAAATGGCAAATGCAGAAAAATGGAGAATGGTTACTTCAAACGGAAGTTTTCACTACTTTAAAATCGTTTACAGCTAACAGGTATAAAATGTGAGTGAGCCTTTCGGACTTGCCAACCAACGTTTTCTCATGCCATAGTGATAGATATACACATAGATAGGTTTTAAGTAATGTTAGCAGTTATTGGCGGTACAGGTTTAACTCAGTTAGATAATTTAGAAATCACAAGACGTTTGATTGTACGTACACCCTATGGCGAACCTTCACAGCCGCTCATATTTGGTAAAATTGAAGGTCGTGAAGTAGTGTTTTTAGCGCGTCACGGTAACGGGCATACCATTCCGCCGCATGAAGTCAATTATCGTGCCAACATTTCAGCCTTACATTTACAAGGCGTCACTGAAATTGCAGCTGTTGCCACTGTGGGCGGTATTCATAAAGACTTAGCACCAGGTGTAATTGCCATGCCTCATCAAATTTTAGATTACACACACGGCCGAAAAAATACATATTTTGATGGTATTGATCTACCAGTGAAACATATTGATTTTACTGAGCCATATTGCCCAAACTTACGTGCGAAATGGGAGCAAGCAGCCAAAGAGATTAGCGAGACCTTAATCACAACTGGCATTTACGCCACTACACAAGGTCCACGGTTAGAAACTGCAGCTGAAATCAATCGACTTGAGCGCGATGGTGCTACTATGGTCGGCATGACAGGCATGCCAGAGGCTGCACTTGCTCGTGAATTAGGTATAAGTTACGCGGCTATTTGCCCTGTGGCTAACCACGCAGCAGGGCGCGGTGATAGCCTACACGGCATTCAATACGAAGAGTTGGTTGATAATTTAAATCAAACAATGGTGCGAGTGCGTAACATCATTGCGCAGCTAGTTAAACAAAACGGGTTTAAGCAAAAGGAAGGTTAAACAAAATGGCAGTTAAACCAGTGTTACGCATGGGTGAACCATCTTTATTGCTCAAAGCCGCTCCAGTTGAAAAATTTGATACACCTGAGCTGCATAGTTTAATTCAAGATTTAGAAGACACCATGCAGGCAATGAGCGGCGCAGGCATTGCGGCACCGCAGATAGGCGAAAGCTTACGTGTGGTTATTTTTGGCCAAAAATCTACTGATGAAAACAAAAATTCACGTTATCCAGATGCTGATGCAGTGCCATACACCGTACTCATCAACCCAGTTATTACACCTATAGGTGACGATCTGGAAGATGGCTGGGAAGGATGCTTATCAGTGCCAGGCATGCGAGGCATCGTGCCGCGTTATCTGCGATTACATTACGCAGGCTTCGATCAATACGGAAACCCTATCGACAGATTGGTGAGCGGTTTTCATGCTCGCGTTGTACAACACGAATGCGATCATTTAGATGGTGTACTATATCCAATGCGCATTAAAAATCTAAAAGATTTCGGCTATACCGAAGTGTTTTTCCCCGGACAAAATATTATTGATGATTGAGGCTTCCATATTACAAATTCTTTGCTATAATCCTGCTTTCGCTGAAATTGATGCGGAAATGAAGGAAGAGTGGCAGAGCGGTTTAATGCTACAGTCTTGAAAACTGTCGTGGGTGCGAGCCCACCGTGAGTTCGAATCTCACCTCTTCCGCCAATCACCCTAAAGTCAATGAAATCAAGCGCTTACAGGGTTTAAAGTCTCCAGTTTTACCACATGCTTTTACCACATCAAAAGTAATAAATTAATTTAATAATATTGCATCCCTAAGACTCCCTTTACAGAGAATCTTAAAGATACTTGTCTATTAGATTTTATTCAATGATGCTGGTAATCACCCGTTTCACTAGACACTCAAGTAGTTCCAGTTTGTAACGCTTCAAATGCCATCGGGCTCATCTGGTTAAGATAGCCATGCCGACGTTT
>JANLZY010000357.1:0-3295 GCA_031359365.1 Methylotenera sp.
ATCTGCCGCATTCATTGTTTTTTCTTCGCAATCTGCGCCTAAGCTCTTCACTGTGCCGCGTACAAACAACTTAGCTTCATAGATTGAGTCACCAAGACCTTCACCTGCATCACCCAAGATGACAAAGTTACCTGCTTGCGCCATAAAAGCTGAGAAGCTACCTACAGAACCACCAACAACGATATCGGCACCTTTTAAGGCAATACCACAACGTAAACCAGCATCGCCATCGATGATCAGCAAGCCACCGTTGGCAGTTGCGCCAGCAGCATTTGAAGCAAAGCCTTTAACATGTACAACACCTGACATCATGTTTTCAGCCACACCACTACCTGCGCTGCCTTCAATGGTCACTTTAGCGATTTGATTCATGCCTGCTGCGTAGTAGCCTGCATGGCCTTTAATCGTCACGTCCACTTCGGCTTTCAAACCTACTGCAACGTTATGTGCGCCATTTGGATTCTCAATGACAATTTTTTTCCCATTCAGAGTACTTGCATCACCATGAAGGAATTGATTCACTTCACGTAGCGGCTTAGTGTCCAAATCAAACTTTAGAGTTTCCATACGTACATCTCCTTAGGTGAAGGCTCGAACACCTTCGCGTTTTTAATATCTGGCAAATGGGCTAATGAGCGGAACTCAGAAGCAATTGCAACGTAGTCATCATGTTCAGCAATAATCGCTGGTTTGCAGCCATATGGATCGCGCACTAAAGCAAGCTCAGTACTTGTACCCATTAACAATGTATAAAAACCATCAAGCTCTTCAAAACCATGATTCAATGCAGTTTTAAGATCATCACCTTCACGCATACGCCATTGCAAAAAGCGGCAAGCGGCTTCAGTATCGTTATCTGTTTCAAACTCGATACCTTCTTTTTGCAATTTACGACGTAGGCTATTCGCGTTTGATAAAGAGCCGTTATGCACTAGGCACCAGTCTTCACCAGCGGTAAATGGGTGTGCATGTGCAGGCGTCACAGCAGATTCAGTTGCCATACGCGTATGACCAACCAAGTGCGTACCTTTGAAATTCTTAAAATCGTAACGGTCTGCCACCTGTTGCGGTGTGCCTACGTCTTTATAGATGTCCATTAATTGCCCAACAGACAACAAATGCAATTGTGGGTAATGTTCTTTCAACCACATTTTTACTGTTGCTGGCTCTAGCGTTGTTGTTAACACAGCATGATTTGATTTTGGCTCAACCTTCGCTTTGATACTTAAATGTTTTTCAAAATCATGGGCCAATTTGGTCCAGTTAAAATCTGAAACACCTGAATATAAGCTAAACTTTCTCGCATCAGCGGCCACTGGCGCTGTAAACATCGCCATACCAGCTGAGTCAGGCCCACGCTCAGTCATGCCGATTAACATAGGCATCATGAGCTCACCAATTGAGTCACGCAATTTGGGATTTCTTACTAATAATCCGACAATTCCACACATACTTTTCTCCTTACAAATATAGTTAAATTTTTGCTCTTACAATAAAACCAGTCACTAAAACTTAGAAAAACTCTACGTAGCGATTGATTTCCCAATCAGAAACATGGCGCTGATACTCCATTGATTCCGCACGCTTAATTTTGATAAATTCTTCAGATAGCGAATCACCTAATGCATCGCGAATGACTTTATCGCCCTCGAATTCGTCTATGGCCTCACTCAAACTTTGCGGCAATATTCCGATGCCTTGCTCACGCATTTGTGCAGGAGACAAGTCATATAAGTTATTGGCATGACCAGCACCTGGATGTAGTTCACGTTTAACACCATCAAGACCTGCAGCAATCACCGCAGCCGTTGCTAGATAAGGGTTACAGCTACCATCAGGTAAGCGCAACTCTAAACGGCCATATGGAATACGCACCATTGTTGAACGGTTGTTATTGCCATAAGAAATATACGCTGGCGCCCATGTAGAGCCTGTGAGAGATTGGCTCACCACTAGACGTTTATATGAGTTAATCGTTGGACAAGCTAATGCCGTGATTGCAGGCGCATGAGCAAGAATACCGCCCATAAAGTGATACGCAAGTTTTGATAAACCATGGCCTGTTGTATCGCTATCGTCATGGAACAAGCTTTTCTTGCCGTCGCCAATCGACATATGCATATGCATACCATTGCCTGGGCGATTGCCAAAAGGTTTCGGCATGAACGAGCAAATCATGCCTAACTCATTGGCAATATGGCTGGCCGCCATTTTGAACATCAAGTAATCATCTGCACTTTTTAAACAGTCTGCGTAGGTATAGTTGATTTCAAATTGACCATTTGCATCTTCATGGTCGATTTGGTAAATATCTAAGCCAGCTGCAATTAAAGTTTCTGTTAATCGCTCCAAAAACGCAGATTGTTTTGACATGCTCTTATAGTCATAACAAGGCTTTTGCAAGGTATCGGTTGAGTCATACGGATGAATACCGCCTTTTTCATCTTTACGCAGTAGAGAAAACTCTGGCTCTAACCCTGTATAAAGAGTCCAGCCATTTTTTGCAAGACGGTCTGTTTGCGCTTTGAGTACTACACGTGAATCATGTCCGTAAGGCTTTTCATTGACGTGACCATCACAAACTATGCGCGCATAGCCAGGTTGCCAAGGCACTAATGTGAGGGTTGATAAATCACCAACCGCCATATAATCTGGACCGTTTGGTGCAATGCCCATACCCCAAATCGCGCCACCAGCAAAGCCAGCGCCACCTTTAAGAATGCTACCGAGATGTTCGGCTGGCACTGACTTAACCTTAGCAACACCATGTATATCCACAAACTGAGCTAATATGTACTTAACATCATTATCTTTTAGAAACTTTTTTGCTTCATCAAACGTTTTCATTCATTTCTCCCTGAAAATCCGATGTTTCTACATTAATAAAATGTATCCGCATCAACCTTAAATTAAGTCATCTCCAACGATTTCTCAGCACTAGCTTTATTTTTTATCGCAAGCTCTTGTTCTGACACTAAACTCTCGTTCTGATACTAAGGGCTTTGATACTAAGAGTTCTGATACTGAGCAAGCCCTACTGCACCGCCACCTAGTTCTGTCGCAATTTCCATTAGCACTTCCCACATATCAGGTCCGTAAGTACCATCACACCAAACACGGTAAACAGGCTCTCCGTTTAAAGTTTGGCGTATAACAGTTGCCGAAATCCCAGCTACTTGGGTCATGATGAGATCTTTTGCAGCGAGTGATTTTTCACGTAGATCGAGTGAACAAAGTTCAGAAAATAAGTTAAGTGCTTCGCTGCCACTAACAATAAAAGCCGCATCTGCACGTG
>JANLZY010000375.1:0-11023 GCA_031359365.1 Methylotenera sp.
CCTATACGGAGAGCTCCAAATCAAGAAGACAAAACCTACGACTAGCAATATCAGCAAGCCTACAAAAATACGTCCGTTGATGCCACCTAGCCATAAAATTGAAATTGAAATTGAAGCGATAACCGCAAATGCACCAAAGTCAGGCTCACGTAGCAGCAAGCCGCCCACCACTAGCATCACCATTAGCATTGGGAAAAAGCCGTGTCTAAAACTGTCCATTACTGCCGCTTTGCGCACGGTATAATCGGCCACGTACATCGCTGCAAAGAGCTTCATAAACTCAGAAGGTTGAGGGTTAATGACAAACATACGCAACCAGCGACGACTTCCGCCTGCTTTTAAACCTATACCAGGAATCAACACAAGTATTAGCAAAGCCAAGCCAAGCAAAAATAGGTATGGCGCCATTTTTTGCCAAATTGTAATAGGTATATTAAATGCCACAAACCCTGCACTGAGCGCTACCACCATAAATATTGCCTGATGTACTAAGTAGTAACTACTGTTATAACCTACGCCTTTATCTGCTTCAGCAATGGCGATTGAAGCCGAGTACACCATCACTAAGCCTATGCCTAACAAGCAAAGCACAACCCACAAAAGACCTTGATCGTAACTTGGTGAGTTGATGCGGTCTCGATTGAGCATTGCCGTAATCATGGTAGCTCCTTCAAGCGATTCACCGCTGCAACAAACACTTCTGCACGATGCACGTAGTTTTTAAACATATCGAAACTTGCACATGCCGGTGACAGCAACACAGCTTCATCAGCTTTGGCTAATTTTTTGGCAATGTTGACTGCTTCTGGCAAGTCAATCGCTTGATAAAGCGGAATATTCATTGGAATCAATACCGCTTCAATTAGTGGTGCATCGCGGCCAATCAATACGACTGCGCTTGCGTTCTCAGCCACAGCTGCGGCAAGCGGCGTGAAGTCTTGACCTTTACCGTCACCACCTGCGATTAACACGACTTTTTGCGCTAAGCCAGTGAGTGCTGCGCAAGTTGCACCAACGTTGGTACCTTTTGAATCATCGTAATAATCTACGTCATCAATATTGGCGACCCACTCAACACGATGTGGCAAGCCTTTAAAGTTATAAAGTGTTTGAATGATGTGCGCGTAATCAACGCCAATACCGCGGCACAGCGCGACGGCTGCTAGAGCATTAGCTGCATTATGTAAGCCAACAATTTTCAAATTTTGCAAGTTGATAAGCTCTTTATCACCTTCGCATAGCCATGTATTGCCATCCACTTGCTTCAAGCCGTATGAATTTTCTTCGCCATCATTACCCAAGCCAAATGTTACTTGCGCTAATTTGGGGCGCGCCATCATCATGCTCCACGCGTCATCGCGATTAAGCACTTGCAACTTAGCATTGTAGAAAATCCGCGCTTTCGCAATGGCATAATCTTGAAAGCTTGCGTATCTGTCCATGTGATCTTCAGATAAATTAAGCATGGTAGCGGCATCAATCTGCAAGTTGCTGGTTGTTTCCAACTGGAAGCTAGAAAGCTCAAGCACGTAAACATCAGGCGTTTCCATCATTAACGCATCTAGCACTGGCAAACCAATGTTGCCAGCAACGATGGTTTTCAAACCCGCAGCTTTACAGATTTCACCCACCAAAGTCGTTACTGTCGTTTTACCATTCGCACCAGTGATGGCAATCACTTTGGCGTTAGTTGGGCGGTATTGGGCAAACAATTCAACATCACCCACAACACTCACGCCACGTTGTATAGCAGCTTGAATCTCAGGCTCGCTCAATGGCACGCCTGGGCTTACTACGATTAAATCAATATCAGCAAAGCTAGCAGCTTTAAATGCGCCCGTATGAATGATTACCTGCGGCAACTCAGTTTTTAAAATATCCAAACCTGGAGGATTTTCACGTGTATCTGCCACAGACAAACGTGCACCCTGCGCGGCAAGCCAGCGCAAGGAAGATAGACCGGTTTCACCAAGGCCTAGCACTAATACTTTTTTGTCTTTTAGGGCAATTTTCATGTTGATGTATTTAATAACCCGTGTATTTATCTTAATTTCAAACTAGCTAGACCAATCAGCACCAACATCATGCTGATAATCCAAAAACGTACGACGACTTGTGTTTCTTTCCAACCTTTTTCTTCGTAATGGTGATGCAGTGGTGCCATCAAAAAAATGCGACGTCCTACGCCGTATTTCTTCTTGGTATATTTGAAATACGTGACTTGCGCAGCTACGGAAAATGTCTCCACCACAAATACACCGCCCATAATAAAAAGAATGATTTCTTGGCGCACAATCACTGCGACAATGCCCAAAGCTGCACCCAATGCCAACGCGCCTACGTCGCCCATAAACACCTCGGCTGGATATGCGTTAAACCATAAGAAACCTAAACCCGCACCAGCCATGGCGGCGCAGAACACCATCAATTCACCAGCGCCAGCAACATAAGGAACGCCTAAGTATTTTGAGAAATATAAATGCCCCGCAACATAAGAAAAAATACCCAAAGCTGCCGCCACCATGACAGTTGGTAAAATTGCCAAGCCATCTAAACCATCAGTTAAATTCACTGCATTACTGCTACCCACAACCACTAGATAGGTCAACACGATAAAACCTACGGCACTTAATGGCAGCACTAGATGTTTAAAGAACGGTACGATAAGTGTAGTTTCTACTGGTGTGGTAGAGGTTTTGTATAAAAATATCGCGACAGCCAAGCCAATGATGCTTTGCCAAAAGAACTTCGCTTTTGCAGATAAACCTTTAGGGTTTTTGTAAACGACTTTGCGGTAGTCATCTACCCAGCCAACCGCGCCAAAACCTAAAGTGGTAAACAACACCACCCAGACAAAACGGTTACTTAAATCTGCCCAAAGCATGGTTGATATGGCAATAGAAACCAATATCAATGCGCCGCCCATGGTAGGCGTGCCTGTTTTAATCAGGTGTGTCTGCGGGCCATCATCACGCACTGCTTGACCGACCTTGTATTCAGTGAGCTTGCGTATCATGGCAGGGCCTGCGATAAATGAAATGGCTAAAGCGGTAAGTGTGGCTAACACTGCGCGTAAGGTGATGTAATTAAAGACATGAAATCCACGAATATCGTGTGACAGCCATTGTGCTAACGTAAGTAACATTTAGTGCTCCTCTCCATTTTTTGCTGCGCTTGTTTTTATAGCGTCTGTATTTTTAGTCACGATTTCATTCACAACTCGCTCCATCGCCATAAAGCGTGAGCCTTTTACCAGCACATTCGTGCCTTGCTGCATTTGTTTAAGCAAATCCGCAGCCAAATTTTGAGGTGTCGCATAGTGTTTAGCACCTGCACCAAAAGCTTTAGCCGTTTCAGCACTCATATCACCAAGTACAAACAAGCTTTTTAAGCCGCTTGCTTTAGCGTAGCTGCCAATCTCTGCATGCATTTCTGCCGCGTTATCGCCAAGCTCACCCATATCGCCAAGCACTAATATTTTTTCACCTGACATTGCCATCAACACATCAATCGCCACTTTCATCGACATCGGGTTTGCGTTATAGGTATCGTCAATCACTAAAGCACCGTTCAGCCCTGCTTTTTGCTGTAAGCGGCCTTTTACACCTGCATAATTCTCTAGTCCTATCGAAACAGCTTGAAGTGATGCACCCATCGCTAGCGCCACAGAGGTTGCCGCGAGCGCATTCATTACATTATGCAAACCTGGTGTTGGTAAACTTACATTTATTGCGCCTTGTGGCGTTGTGATTTCAATATCACTCGCGTTAGCGTGCAATTGATATTGAGCGGTAACATCCGCTTTATTTTTCAGCCCAAAAGTCATAATTTTGCGTTGACCAGCTAAGCCCAACCATAACGGAGCAAACACATCATCCGCATTAATCACTGCCGTGCCATTAGCTGCCAAACCTTCAAATATCTCGCCTTTAGCTCGTGCAATCGCTTCAAATGACCCAAGCTCTCCAATATGGGCATTGCCAGCATTGTTAATCAGCGCTACCGTTGGCTTGCCAATTTTAGATAAATAGCTAATTTCACCGGTGTGGTTCATGCCCATTTCAGCTACGGCATAACGATGTTGAGTATTTAATTTAAGCAAGGTGAGCGGCAAACCAATGTGGTTATTTAAGTTACCCACTGTGGCTAATACTTGATCTGGCTGATCGCATGCAGCCCTTAGAATGGACGCCAGCATTTCTTTTACCGTAGTTTTACCGTTACTGCCCGTCACCGCTGCAAGTGGAATGTCAAACTTACTGCGCCAATATGCGGCCAACTCGCCCAAGGATTGGCAAGTGTCATCTACTAATATTGCAGGTTGTACATTAAGCGCTTTATCTGAAATCAATACGGCGGCAGCGCCCTGTGCAATGGCTTGCGCAGCAAAACTATGCCCATCAAAATTATCACCTTTTAGCGCGACAAATAGCTGAGCCTTGGTCACGCTGCGACTGTCTGTGCCCACACTGGTAAACGTCACATCTGCGCCCAGCAATGTCGCTTGTATCGCGTTGGCAGCTTCGGATAGCAACATCATATTGCAACTCCGTTTCTGATATTCGCTTGATGCTGTTTAAGTGCAACCTGTGTAATCAACGCATCATCAAATGGGTGTTTCACACCCGAAACTTCCTGATAGTTTTCATGGCCCTTACCCGCCACTAAAACAATATCACCTGATTTTGCACCTTGAATCGCCACGCGAATTGCATTTGCACGGTCAGCATCAACTACATAACCAGCCTTCATCTCACTGACGACAGCAGCAATAATGGCCGCAGGATTCTCACTACGCGGATTATCTGAGGTCACAAATACTTGGTCCGCAAGCTTACTGGCGATGTTGCCCATTAATGGACGCTTACCTGCATCACGATCGCCACCACAGCCAAATACACAGATTAATTTGGCAGGGTTCGCTGCTAAATCGATTTGCTCTTTTAACGTACTTAATACTTTTTCTAAAGCATCTGGCGTATGCGCATAATCAATCACCACAAGCGGCAATGCTCCGCCGCCAAATTGCTGCATGCGCCCAAGTACAGGTTTGATTTTTGCGATTGCTTCTAGCGCGTCAGACAAACTTACTTTAAGCGCCAATAATGTTGCCAATACTGCCAACACGTTATATGCGTTAAAGCGACCGAGTACTGGTGCGCTTAGCAAAGCATTGCCTTGCGGTGTATTTACTTGCATAGTCAAACCAGCATCATGCAATTTCAAATCACTACCTTGCACATCCGCGTTTGTTAAGCCGTACGTCATGCATAGCTTAGTTTGTGCATTCAGCGCACTTGCTAACGATTTCCCAAATACATCATCTGCATTAACTACTGCCGTACCTAAACCTTCCCAAGCAAACAGTTTCTGCTTGGCAGCGGCATAGGCTTCCATGGTTTCGTGATAATCCAAATGGTCGCGACTTAAGTTTGTGAGTACCGCCACATCGAACGCCACGCCATTCACACGTCCTTGATCTAGGCCGTGCGATGAAACTTCCATGGCAACCGCATCTGCTTGCTGCTCAACATAATCTGCCAGCATCGCTTGCAGCAATATCGCACCCGGCGTGGTATTAGCGGCCTCAGTTTGAGCGCCTAAGAAACCATTACCAATCGTACCCAGCACGGCTGTTTTCTTGCCCAGTAATGTCAAGCATTGTGCAATCCATTGGCTTACCGAAGTTTTACCATTCGTACCAGTCACACCTATCATGGTTAATTTAGTTGATGGGCTTTGATAGAACTCAGCGGCAATACCACCTACTTGTTGCTTTAAATCTTGCACCGCTAGGTTGTTCACTTGCCATTCAGCGTTCCAAGTAAAGCCTTCTTGCTCCCAAACTACAGCTGCAGCTCCAGCCTGTATAGCTTGAGCAATGTACTGACGACCATCGTTATGCGACCCTGGATAAGCCAAAAACAGCGAACCAGCTTGCACTTTTCTGCTATCGGCAGTGATAGAAGTAAATGATTGGTTAAATGAAGAGAGAATACTCACATACCCTCCTTAACATCTTCAGCATCGCCTTCAAGCACCACGTTATTATTTGGTGCATCTTGCGGCACTGCGAACAGTCGCAAGGTATCCGCCATAATCGTGCTGAATACTGGTGCCGCAACAGTACCGCCGTAATAAGCGCCGTTATTAGGCTCGTCTATCATCACTGCAATAATAAAACGTGGGTTAGACGCAGGCGCCAACCCTACAAATGATGCAACGTATTTATTCTCTTCATAACCATGCACGCCAGGTTTGTGCGCAGTGCCAGTTTTACCACCTACGCGATAACCCAATACTTGCGCTTTAACTGCCGTACCACCAGGTTGCACAACTAATTCCAGCATATCTTTAACACTATTTGCCGTCGCCGCTGAAAATACTTGCTGGCCAATAGGCGCTTCATTGATCTTAAGTAATGACACAGGACGCAATTCGCCTTCATTGGCAAACACGGTGTATAACCTAGCCAATTGCAACAAAGTCAGACTAATCCCATGACCAAAAGACATGGTTGCCATTTCGATAGGGCGCCATGTTTTATATGGACGCAATCTACCAGTAGCCTCGCCGGGGAAACCAACACCTTCTACATGACCTAAACCAAGCTCGTTATAGACATTCCACATAAACTGCTTATCTAACGTAAGTGCGATTTTAGAAGCACCCACGTTAGAAGATTTTTGTATCACTTGCGCAACCGTTAAAATTCCTTGTGGATGTGAATCATGAATAGTAGCGGGGCCGATAGTTAGGCTACCTGGTGAAGTTTGGATTTTGGTGTCTGGCGTATATTGACCTGATTCAAGCGCCGCTGCTGCCGTGACTGGCTTCAATGTAGAACCTGGCTCAAACGTATCAACAATCGCGCGATTACGCGTTTTGCCCTTAATATTCACAGGATTATTTGGGTTGTAAGTAGGCACATTTGTCATCGCCAACACTTCACCTGTTTTAGCGTCTAAAACAATCGCCGCACCTGCTGCAGCCTTATTAGCTTCTACAGCTTTAACTAACTCGCGATGCGCGATATATTGAATTCTCAGGTCTAATGCTAATGAAATATCGCGACCATCTTGCGGCACTTTTACCGCCTGCAAGTCTTCAATAATATGACCAGATCTATCTTTAATGACGCGACGACTACCATCCACGCCAGAGAGCGGTCCATTCATCGCCAATTCATAGCCCTCAAGCCCCCTATCGCCTGTACCTTTATCATCCGGACCAGTAAAGCCAACCATATGTGCAGTGACATCACCCGCTGGGTAATAACGCTTATACTCACGCTGTAACTCAATACCTGGGATACCAAGCTTCATTACTTTTGCCGCTAATTCAGGTGAAATACGACGTTTTAAATAGACAAACTCACGTTCATCATTTGCTAGTTTTTTCTTAACTTCATCAGGCTTTAAATTTAACAATGCTGCGATTTGTTTTGTTTGAGCGGCATCAATCACAACGTCTGGCGGACTAGCCCACACTGATTCCACTGGCGTACTGATTGCCAGCAACTCGCCATGTCTATCGGTAATTTTACCGCGCTGAGAAGTCAAAACAAGGTTGCGGCTATAGCGTGCATCACCTTTATCTTGTAAGAATTTTTTATGGATACTTTGTAAATAAACGCCACGCCCTAGCAATGCCAAAAATCCAGACAATACTAAAATCAACAATACGCGTCGGCGCCATGCTGGCAACTTCACCACAATAGGCGCCGCGATAGATGAGCGGCTGAATGGGCGCAATGCCATTATGGCTTTACCTCATTTGACTGGGTTGTTTGTGGTGCAGGCGGTACGACAGCTGCTTGCATATCTGCGGATGAAATCACTTGCACACGCTTGGCATCTGGCACTTGCATTTGCATTTGTCGTGAAGCAATTTGCTCAATGCGTGAGTGCATCGCCCAAGTGCTTTGCTCCAGTTGTAGCTGACCATACTCTTGCTCAGTTTGTTTTGCAGTCTGGCTTGCACGCTCCAATTCAATATAGAGATTGCGCGCTTTGTGCTGTGAATTCACTAGCCCCAGAGCCGAGAATATCAACGCACAAAACAAAATGAGATTCAGCCGCGTCATGCTACGTTAGTTCTTTCAGCCACACGCAATACCGCGCTTCTTGAGCGCGGGTTCGCTTTAACTTCTTTAGCGCTCGGCTTAATGGTTTTGCCCACACCTTTTAATTTTGGCTGAGGCAAATCTGCCGCACGTACTGGAAAGTTAGCAGGCAAGTCATCGCGATTGGCTTGATCGCGGATGAACTGCTTCACAATACGGTCTTCTAGCGAGTGAAAACTAATCACCGCTAATCGACCTTGTGGCGCCAACAATGCCAAACATTGCGGCATAGTTAACGATAACTCCTCAAGCTCTTGATTGACGAAAATCCGTAAAGCTTGAAATGTACGCGTTGCGGGGTTCTGGCCAGGCTCAAACCGCGTGACTGCCCCTGCCACGACCTTGGCAAGTTGCCCTGTAGTGGTGATGGCGCGCCCGTCATTGCGCTCCGTAATAATCGCCCTTGCAATCTGCTTAGCAAACCGTTCTTCACCATAATTTTTTATAACCTCCCCTAAATACTGCTCTGTTGTATTGGCTAAAAACTCTGCCGCTGTTTGCCCACTACTTTGATCCATGCGCATGTCCAGCGGCGCATCGTACCTAAAACTAAAACCGCGGCTTGCATCGTCGATTTGCGGTGATGAAATACCCAAATCCAGCAAAATACCATCCACTTTTGAAGCGCCCATTTCGCTCAGCTCTGCCTGCATACCCGCAAAATGGCTATGCACCATGCTGAAACGTGGGTCTGTAATTTCTTTGCTTGACTCAATTGCCTTCAAATCACGGTCAAACGCAATCAAACGCCCGTTACTGCCTAACTGCTCTAATATTTTCCTTGAATGTCCACCACGGCCAAATGTGCCGTCCACGTAAATGCCATCCGCTTTAATAGCGAGTGCTTGCACTGCTTCTTCAAGCAGCACTGTGATGTGGGAGTTTGTATTTGGGCTTAATTCAGACACTTCTGTTTGCGGCTTTTCTAAATTTAAAGCGTCTTGGTTTAAAACACCAGGTGCAGACGCTTTTTTTGGGGACTCATCTTTTAAAGTCGTTTCTTTTAAAGACAATGATGCTTTGGTGGGCGCGCTGTTCACGCCCTTAATCACAGCGAGAAGCCCTCGAGTTCTGATGGCATAGAAAAATTGTCGTCTTGCATCACTTGTGCAAGTTGTGCACGCCAAGCCTCCATATTCCATAATTCAAAGTGGCTACCCTGACCAACTAACATCACTTCTTTATCTAGCCCCGCAAAATCTCGCAGCACTGGCGATACCAACATACGACCTGCGCTATCCATAGCCACATCTTCCGCGAAACCAACCAATAAACGCTGTAAAGCGCTTGATTGCTTATCAAATGACGACAACGCCATCATCTTGGCCTGAATCGGCTCCCAAGCAGGTTGCGGATATAACAACAAGCAACGATGCGGATGCGCGGTCAACACCAAATCACCAGCACATTGAAGCTGCAAAGCCTCTCTGTGCTTAGTTGGCACTGCTAATCTACCTTTAGCATCCAAACTTAATGATGTCGCGCCGCGAAACATGTTTAAATAATTAACCTAAATTGTTGCCATAAAAATATGGCAAATAAAATGATGAAAAAAGTGAGGAATTTCTAACTGCCCTTAGCCTCAGTCAGAGTTAGGCTTAAGTAGAAATCTCCACAAAATCCCACTTTTCCCCACTAAGATGAACTATAGATAAAAAAATAGGGCAATGCAAGCCCTTTTTTACTATTTTTTCTTTATATCTCAATGACTTAGCGCATTTTCATACTAAAAATAATATCGTTATAAATTAAGCACATACGAAATTAAGTGAATGTAGATTATAAGAATAATGATGAAAGCGATTGAATTGTAATTAACGAACTGAATTAGCAAGAATTGTAAACTTTTGTTATTCCCACCTAGACGTTAACCAGAGCAAGATTTAACCTTAGCCCATGCAGGAAAAACAAAATGTTGAGAAATAAAATAGAATTTAAGTGAAGCTGGCCGATAAGCCGGGTTCTGTTTACGTTTTGCAACGCACGACAGTCATTCATCTAGGCGCACAATTACTTGTACGCTCAAGCAACCTACCCGCTAGCAGCGCGAACCACGCCTTATTACGCTAATGTAAACATCGGCGTAAAGTGCTAGCCTATTTGGTCTTGCTGCGAATGGAGGTTACCGCGTTTCACCGTAACTAAATACGCTCGTCTCTGTGGCCCTATTCCGCGCCTTATACTCAATGAACTAATTTCTTAGCCCCAAGCTTTCAACGTACGGCCGTTAGCCGTCATCCCGCTCTATGCAGCCCGGACTTTCCTCCCCTCACTTACGTGAGCGGCGACTGTCTAGCCAGCTTCGGGTAGTATTTTAACATGCCTCAGGATGCAATCCTTAAACAATCTAGATACCGTTATAATCTATCTACCTAACAACTAATGTATTTAATCATGCCACTAGAAAAAACCGGACAACTTCACGCTTCATGGCAAGCAGTCATAGGTGAAGAATTCGATAAACCTTACATGCAAACGCTACGCACTTTCTTAAAACAAGAAAAGGCGGACGGGAAAACGATTTTTCCACCTAGCCCACTGATTTTTAATGCATTCAATCACACGCATTTTGACAAAGTACGTGTAATCATTGTTGGACAAGACCCCTATCATGGTCAAGATAAAGGACAGCCACAGGCTCATGGCTTAAGTTTCTCAGTGCCTGAAGGCGTGGCTTTACCGCCTTCACTGATGAATATTTATAAAGAAATTGAAGCAGATTTAGGCGTAAAAATGAGCAGAAAAGGCGACCTAACCCCGTGGACAAATCAGGGAGTGTTGCTACTCAATGCAACATTGACTGTTGAAATGGCAAATGCAGGCTCACACCAAAAACGCGGCTGGGAAACCTTTACCGACGCCGCAATTACCGCTTTAAATAATCACCGAGAAAGATTA